>NZ_JBSGZD010000039.1:0-41007 GCF_053610825.1 Streptomyces sp. NPDC054863
CCGCACGGGTCCCGCCCCCACGCAATGCCCTCTACGTGAACTACTTGAAGAAGACCAACTCCGCCTCCGTGACCCCCCTCAGCTCGTACCGGGTCCCGGCAAGCGGCCGGTTCCCGTACAGCCGCATCAAGGTCGCCGCGTCCCCGACGTACTCGCCCGCACCGCCGTCCGCACCGCCGTCCGCACCGAGCCTGAGCGTCCCCCGGTCCCCCAACTCCGCAACCAGCGAAGGCGACTTGCGTACGTACGTCAGATGCGCCAGCAGCTCCAGCGCGGGCCCGACGCTCTTCCCGCCGTACGCACCGCCCACTCGCCACGCCTCCCGCACGTCCCCCGCGTGCACCCACTCCCCGAGGGCGATCGCGTCCAGCGATCCGTCCTCCTGCGCCGCCATCACGGCCCCCGCCTCGCCGAACCCCCGGTCCAGCTCGTCGATCAGCCGTGCCGGCGGCCAGTCCGCCCGCTCGGCGATGTCCCGGTCGTTGGCCTCCGCCGAGAAGGTGTCCTTCTCGAACCGCCCCGTGAGCACCCGGTCCAGCGCCGCCGAGCAGTGCGCGACCACGTGCCGCACCGTCCACCCGGGACAACAGGTCCGCACCTCGAAGTGCTCCTCGGTGGCCCGTGACCTCAACAGCCGTACGAACGGCTCCCGTTCGGCCATCAGCAACCGCTCGGGAAGCCACGCATCCCGCACTCCTGCACCCTCATCAGCCGTACGCGTCATACGAGTCATGCGCCCACGCTAAAGGTGATCAGCTCTGGATCACCGCGTCTCGCAGCATCTTCTCCCGCCGACCCCGCCCACCCCCGGCCACCCACGCCCGCGACCTCCAGTGATAACCATCGGCTATGGACACACACACCCGAGATCTGCGCTACTTCCTGGCTGTGGCAAGGGAGTTGAACTTCACGCGCGCCGCCGAGTCCCTCTTCGTCTCCCAGCCCGCCCTCAGCAAACAGATACGCCAACTCGAACGGAACCTGGGCGCGGACCTGTTCCTCCGCGACCGCCGCGAGGTTCGCCTGACCCAGGCAGGCGAAGCACTTCTCCCGCACGCCCAACACACCCTCAAAACCTGGCAGTTAGGCATGAATGCCCTGGCCGAGCTCCGTTCACGGACCACCACCGTCCTGCACATCGGCATGAGCACCAGTCCGGGGCGCGGCGGCCTGCTGCCCGCGATCCGCTCCCGTTTCACGGCCGAACACCCGGAAGCCACCCCCTCCGTCCGCCAGGTCGGCTGGTCGGACCCGACCGCGGGCCTCGCCGACGGCAGCAGCGACGCGGCCTTCGTCTGGCTCCCACTGCCCGAACCGTCCCGCTACGCCCACCTGGTCCTGGCCGAGGAACCCCGCCTGGTCGCCCTCCCCACGAGCCACCCGCTGGCGGACCGCATCGCGATCGACTTCACCGACCTCCTCCACGAGCCCTTCCTCGCCCTCCCGCCCACGGCGGGCCCGCTCCGCGACTACTGGCTGGCCGCCGACGCCCGCAACGGCACGCCCCCGAGGATCGGCGCGGTGGTGGCAGGCCCCGACGAGACGTACGAAGCGCTGGTCGCGGGCCGGGGCGTGGTGCTCGTCGCCTCCGGCAACGCACCGCTCCTGCTGCGCGGCGACGTGATCACGGTCCCGGTCGTCGGCGTCACCCCGTCCCGTTTCGCGCTGGCCTGGCGCAGGGACGACACCCGCCCGCTGGTCCGCGCGTACGCCAGAGCCGCCCGGCTCTCCGGGGGCACCCGGGCGGCGCCCTAGTCCTCAGCTCCGGGTCACGCGTCCGCCCGCGAGGCCGGTGCGGTCTCCGGCTCCCGCCGGTCCACCCGCGAGGCCGGCGCATTCTCCGGATCCCGCCGGTCCGCCCGCGCGACCTGACTGGTCAGCAGCCGCAGCGCGTCCGCGGATGCCGTGTCGTTCGGGGTGTACACCTCCAGCCGGTGGTCGGGGCTCTCCGGCTGGAGCCACACCTGATAGTCGAGGTCGAGCCCGCCGACGGTCGGATGCCGCAGCCGCATGGCACCCACGGTGCAGTCGGCGACCTCGCCCTTGGCCCACATCCTCGCGAACTCCGCGCTGCGCATGGCGAGTTCACCGATGAGCTCGGCGAGCCGGGCGTCGTCGGGGTAACGGCCCGCGGTGAGCCGCAGATAGGCGACGTGGGTGCGGGCCATGGTGTCCCAGTTGCTGTAGAGGTCGCGGGTGAGGGGATCGAGGAAGAACATCCGGGGGACGGACGGCCGCCGCGCGAGGTCGTGGGGCGCGTCGAAGTCGATGTGTTCCGCGACGAGGGCGCGCCCGGTGCGGTTCCAGGCCAGTACGTCCCCACGGCGTCCGAGCACGACGGCCGGAGTGGCCTCCCCCAGGAACTCCAGGAGCGACAGCACGCGTGCGTGCGGCTTCTCCGGCCGGGGGCGTACGAGTCGTGAAGTGGCGCAGTGCCGGGCGAGGTTGTGCAGGTGCACGGTCTCGACCTCACCCAGCTGCAGCACACTCGCCAGCGCGTCGAGGACCTGACCGGAGGCCGTACCGGCCTGGCCCTGTTCCAGCCGCGTGTAGTAGCCGACGCTGACCCCCGCGAGCTGGGCGAGCTCCTCCCGGCGCAGCCCCGGCACGCGGCGGGTGGTTCCGTACGTACGCAGCCCGGCGTCGGCGGGGGTGACGCGGTCGCGGCGGTTCTTGAGGTAAGCCCCGAGGCTCTCCGGTTCCATGGCCATGGCCCCGAGCGTAGATCGCCCGCAGCCGGACACCCACGCCCCTGCCCACCCCTGCGAGGTGTACCCACGGCAGGGGGATGGCTGCGGTACGGAAACGGCCACAGCCTCTCTCCCATGAACACAACGAACCTGCCGGACCGGCGGAACCCACCGCCCCGACCTGGCAGACAACCCACACCCCGCTCCCCCTGGCTGGGCCTGGTCGTGGTCCTCGGCCCCGTCCTGCTGGTCGCGATGGACAGTTCGGTGCTCTTCCTGGCGATGCCCGCGGTCTCCGAAGCGCTCTCGCCCACCGCCGACCAGGCACTGTGGATCCTGGACGTGTACGGATTCGCCGTCGCCTCGCTGCTGGTCGCGTTCGGCAACATCGGCGACCGGTACGGCCGGCTGAAGCTCCTGCTCGCCGGCACGGCGGCCTTCGGTCTCGCCTCGACGGGCGCGGCATTCGCCCCCACCCCCGAACTCCTCATCGTCTTCCGCGCGTTGATGGGTGCGGCGGGCGCGACACTCCTCCCTTCGGCCCTGGCCGTCCTCAGCGAACTCTTCACCGACCCGCGCAGGCGCACCAAGGCGATCGGCATCTTCGCCGCCACCTTCGCCACCGGTTTCGCGATCGGCCCGGTCGTGGGCGGACAGCTCCTCAACGGCTTCTGGTGGGGCTCCGTCTTCCTCATCAACCTCCCCGTGGCCGCACTCTTCCTGGCCCTGGCCCCGGCCCTGCTCCGCGAGGTACGCACCACCCGCCCCGGCCGTATCGACGCACTGAGCGTGCTGCTCTCCGCCGCGGGCATCCTCCTGACCGTCTACGCGATCAAGCACACGGCGGCGCAAGGCCCGGCACCGCTCCCCCTGGCCACCGGCCTCGTCGGACTGCTCGCCCTCCGGTGGTTCGTACACCGCCAACTCCGCCTCCCCCACCCCCTGATCGACTTCCGCCTCTTCCGCGACCGGGTCTTCACCGTGGCCACCCTGACGGGCCTCCTCCCCCTCGCCGCCTGGTCGTCGATGGCCTACCTGGGCGGCATCTACCTCCAGTCCGTCCTGGGCCTGACCGTCCTGAACGCGGCCCTCATCGCCCTCCCCGGCGCCGCCGCGCTCACCGTCACGTGCATCGCGACCCCAGCCCTCCTCACCCGTACGGGAACCCGCGCCTCCCTCATCACCTGCCACTTCCTCATCACCGGCGGGCTGCTGCTCCTGCTCGCGACGACCGTCACGTCGGGCATCGGGTGGTACGTCGCGTCCACCGTGGTCGCCGGGATCGGCTACGGCATCTCCTTCTCCGTGGTCGCCGACACGGCCATCGCGGCGGTCCCCGCAGAGCGCGCCGGTTCGGCGGCAGCCATCGCCGAAACCAGCAACGAGATCGGCAGCGCCCTGGGCATCGCGCTCCTCGGCTCACTGGCCGCGCTGATCTTCCGCCTCCAGGGCCCGGACGCCGCCGGCACGCTCGGCGAAACCCTGACCCTGCCCGCCCTGACGACCGCGACCGCCTACGAAGCGAAGTCGGCCTTCGTCACCGGCCTGCACGCCGCCGCACTCGTCGCAGCCCTGCTCCACGCCACCCTGGCCACCGCCTCGCTCCGCCACCTGCCAAAGCCCCCACCGAACACGCCCACCCCCCTCCCCGAGCCCCAGCCCTCACACACCACCCCAGCCAACACACCCATCCCGTCCGGCACCCTCAACGGCACCTCCAGCTCAACCCGCACTTCCAGCCCGTCCGACACCTCCAGCCCAACCCGCACTTCCAACCCAACCCGCACTTCCAACCCGACCGGCTCCTCCAGCCCAACCCGCACTTCCAGCCCGTCCGGCGTTTGAGGACGCGCGGACGCAGTCCGGGCCCGGGGCGCAGCCCCGAACCCCAGCCCCCACCGGCGCCGACCGTGAAGCCCCCAGCCCCGCGGCAGCGGTTTCGGGAAGGGGCGGGGAGGGGCCAAATCCGCGAAGCGGCCCACCCACCCGCACCACCACACCCGCCCCGCGCCCCATGCCCCGCACACTGATCCCATGACAAAGCCACACCCCGAAACCCCCGTCACCGCCGACCTGCTCCACCGCTGGTCAGCCACCATCGAAGCCACCCGCCCCACCACCCCGGGGAACCAAGGGGCCCAGGGGACCCAGGGGACCCCAGACCCCACCCCCTACGCCCAAAACCTCCTCACCCGCTGGTCGGAGCCCCAACGCCGCTACCACACCCCCACCCACCTCGCCGCGGTCCTCACTCACCTCGACACCCTCGCCGACCACGCCGCCGACCCGGACCTGGTCCGCCTGGCGGCCTGGTTCCACGACGCCGTCTACCACCCCGAGCGCGACACCAACGAGGACCGCTCCGCCCGCCTCGCCGAACGCGCCCTCCCGGAACTCGGCCTTCCCGCCACCGCCACCGCGGAGGTGGCCCGCCTGGTGCGCCTCACCACCACCCACGACCCGGCCCCCGAAGACACCAACGGCGAGGCCCTCTGCGACGCGGACCTGGCGATCCTGGCCGCCTCCCCGGAGGCCTACGCCGCCTACGCGTCCGCAGTCCGCGACGAGTACGCCTTCGTCCCGGACCCGGACTTCCGCAAAGGCCGCGCAGCAGTCCTGACCCAACTCCTCGCCCTGCCCCGCCTGTTCCGCACCCCCCACGGCACGAAGCACTGGGAAGCCCCCGCCCGCCACAACCTCACGACTGAGCTGACACTGCTCTCCGCCTAGCGCCTAAACGCCGAGCACCGCGCACCGCGCACCGCGCACCGCGCACCAAGCACCAAGCACCAAGCACCAAGCCGGGATTCACACACCAAGCTGTGCGCGAATGAGCGTGTCGAGCCGCTGCCACGCGGGGGACGAGGCGTTGACCGCCCCCTGGATCAGGGCAGGAATCCCGGAAGCGTCACCCATTCCAGGCAGCTCGGGCGACTCGGGCAACTCGGGCGGTACGCCGGATCCGTATCGCTCCCGGGTCGCCCCGACGATCCGGCGGGCAAGGTCCTCGATACGGGGATCCTCGGCACCGAGGTCGTACGCCTGGTCGTAGGCGAGGAAGAGCTGCCGCAGCGCCGGGTCGGCCAGGGACTCGGACTGGTCCTGAAACAGTGTGCTCGCATGCTCCGGACGGGTGGCGAACACGAGCGTCCACAGGTCGCGTTGCAGGTCCACCCATCTCGGAGTGAACCCCCAGTGGGCCAAGGCCTCCAGATGGGCACCGACCTCGTCGGGCACCGGCAGCTGCGCCGCCTGCCCGTCGGCGAGCCCGCGCAGGCGCTCCTGCGTAGACCGCAGGCCACGGATGCGGGCGGTCAGCACGTCGTCGATCTCACGCAGCGCCTGCCGGAAGTCGTCGTCGGACGCCGATCGCAGTTCCCGGATACGGGCCAGCGGCACACCGGCCTCGGCCAGCATCCGGATCTTGATCAGGTCGATGGCGTCGCGCGCACCGTACCGCCGGTAGCCGGACGCGTCGCGGTCGGGCTCAGGGAGCAGCCCCTTGTCGTGATAGACGCGGACGGTCTTGACCGACACTCCGACATACCCGGCCAACTGCCCGATGGTGATCACCCGGCCATCGTCCCACTTGACCCTGCCCCTGGGGCAGGGATGCAGCATGAAGCCATGACGAACCCCCGAACCCCCCAACCGCCCCTTCCACCCCAACCACCCCATCCGCTGACCGGGAAACCCTGCGCGCCCTGGCCGACGAAGGCAACGAAACCGCCCTGGACCGACTGGCCGACCTCGCCGACGCAGCCGGTGACCTCGGGGAGGTGAGCGAGCTGCTGGACGAGGGCTGCATGCACGCCGGGTTCCTCCTCACCCGACGCGCCACCGCCGCCGGCGACCTGCGCGAGCTGCAACGGATCTCCGACGCCGGTTACGAAGAGGCCGGCGACGAGCTGGCCCGGCTGCTCCAAGCACCGGCCGACGAGCAGCGAACCTGAGCGGACCAGCGCCCTAGGAGCCCTCGCTCCCCTCCATCGCGGCACGCTCCTCCGCACTCCGCAGCACGCAGAATTCGTTCCCCTCAGGATCTCCCAGCACACAGAACTAGACGTTCTGGAGTGCGGTCATGGTGGCATCTACGCTGGTCAAGCCCGGTAGCGGAACCCCGTTGGTCCCTACAGGGGGGATGACAGAGACACCCCGAAACCCACTCGCGGGCACGGTGTACGAGACCGAGACCCTTCGGGGCGTGCGGTGCGTACGCCTCTCCGTGCTCACCGACGAGACCACCAGCCCCGAGCGGCAGCGCGAAGCCGACGACATGGCAGCGGCAGCACTCAACATCAACTTTGGCGAAGGCGACCAGCTACGCGAAGCGGTCGACCTTGACGTGTCAGCTTCCAAGTTCGGCCCGTTCGAGCGGGAACAGCTCGGTGCCTGGCTTGCCCGCCCCGATGACTTTGACGCGCTGGTGTGGTGGCGCTTTGACCGTGCCATCCGATCCATGGCGCACATGCACGAGCTTGCGAAGTGGGCCAAGCAGCACCGAAAGATGCTCGTCTTCGCCGAGGGCATCGGCGCGGGTCGGCTCGTCTTTGACTTCCGCAACCCCATGGACCCCATGAGCGAACTCATGATGATGATGCTCGCTTTCGCCGCTCAGGTGGAGTCGCAGAGCATCAAAGACCGTGTCACCGGGGCCATGGCAGCCATACGCAAGATGCCGTTCCGGTGGCGTGGCTCGCGCCCCCCGTACGGCTACATGCCCGCCCCCATGCCCGCCGAACACGGTGGGGTCGGCTGGACGCTCGTCCCGGACCCGGACGCCGTGCTGATCATTGAACGCATCGTTCGGGAGTTGCTGGAGACCGAGACCGGCAAGACAAAGACCGTGTCCGCCGTTGCCGCCGGACTCAATGCGGACAACGTCCCGAGCCCGCGCGATCACTGGGCAGTGAAGAACGGGCGCAAGACCGGCGGCAAGACGGGAGGGGCCAAGGGTTCGCACGTCGTGCGGGAGGTATTCAAGTGGGCCCCCGCTTCCATCACGCGCATGCTCCGCAGTGAATCGCTCCTCGGGTGGAAGATGCACAAGGGGAAGCCGGTGCGGGACGCAGACGGCAACCCCGTCATGGCGAGCGAAACCCCGATCCTCACGCGTGCCGAGTTCGACCGCATCGGGGCACTGCTGGACTCTCGCAGCGTCGACAACACCGAGCGCACCGACACGGACGCACTGCTGTTGCGGGTGATCCACTGCGACTCGTGCGGGGGACGCATGTACCTGAACAAGCAGGAGAGCAAGAAGAATCAAGCACCGGTCTACAAGTGCAATTTCCACGCTCGGGGCGACGAGTGCGAAGCCCCCGCGCACGTCCGGGGCGATTGGGTGGACTACTACGTGACCGCCGAGTTCCTGGCACGGGTCGGGTCCGTCCAGACGATGCACATAGTTGAGATTCCCGGGTATGACCCCGAGCCGGAACTACGCGCCACGGTCGCCGAGTTCGCCGAGCACCAGAAGCAACAGGGCCGGCAGAAGTCCAAGCACGCAGCGGCAGAGTGGCAGTCCCGTGCGGACGCTCTCGACAACCGCATAGCCACGCTCGAAGCGGCAGAGAAGACCGAGCCGCAGCGCATCGTGACCCCCACGGGCCGCACGTTCGCCGACGAGTGGGCCACGAAGGACACAGCGGGCAAGCGCGCCATGCTGATTGAGGCAGGGGTTCGGCTGGACGTGCGGCGCGGTGTACGGGGCGGGTGGCGCAAGCTCGACGTACGCCGTGTGGACTTCACCATGTCGGGTGAGCTGGACCCCGCAGCGGAAGCCGTGGCCGTAGTCGCTGGGGACAAGGAATCCCAAGAACGCGGAGACACCCCGACCGAGGGGGCAAGCGTGCGGCTGGTTGACGCTGCCCGCGAACTGGTTGCCGCGTAAAGCGCTACACAACGTAGTGCGATACAGATCACATTTCAAAAAGGGCCGATTGTTCCAATATGCGGAACACCTTAGGTCCCTACTACCTGGGCCCCCCGGAAAGCTCCGCTCCTGCCGATGGGGCAGGACGCGAATCCCTCCGTCCCTACTGATGGGCAGAAGAAACCCTTGCTCTCCCTGGAACCCGGGAGAGCAAGGGTCCGCGCCATCGACGCAACTCCGCTGACCACCAGCACAACCACACGCAAGGGAGTCTCGTGAGCACAACCCAACATGACGCGCTGATGCGGGCATTGGCGCGCACCGAGACGGCAGCGTGGGCACTGATCCACCAGGGCGAGGGCAGCGCGGCAGACGTGCACCGGCTCGCGGGCGCTGCCCTACGGATCGCAGAACGCCTTTCCGAGGGACCGGAGTGCGCACGCACCGGGTGCGGTGTCCGACTGTCCTACGGGGGCCGTGGAAGACCGCCCCGGTTCTGCTCCGGTGCCTGCCGTCAGTGGGCTGCCCAACTCGACAAGCAGCAGCGGAAGGAGGCGGGGCAGTCATGACTACGTATTCCGATGACTCATAACAGTTTCTAGTTTTTCTCTATAAAACTAAGAAGAAAATAGGGAACCGTGACTCATCACTGCAATTCGATACGCGGCAGATCGGGGGTACTCGGTGGGATTCTACGGCCGTGCTGATCAGGCGGAGTACTGCGACCGGTGCGACGTCCGGTTGACTGGACGCCAAGAACGCTACTGCTCCGATGCCTGCCGGCAGGCAGCCCACCGGGCCCGCCACCGGCCGGACGCCCGCCCGCCCATGCTGCCGTGTCCGTTGTGCGGGGAACTCTTTGAAGCCATGCATCCCCGGCAGCAGTACTGCGACTACAACGAGGAGGCGGGCTACGACTGCATGCACGCCCAAGAAGACCTTCTGTATGCCGCAGAGGACGCCTTGAAAGCCCGGCAGGAAGCCCGGTGCATCCATTGCGGCAACGACGCCGGATGGACCGGCAGGGGACGCCCCAAACGGTTCTGTTCCCCACGCTGCAAGCAAGCCGACTACCGCAAGCGCAAGTCTCAACAAACCGCATAGCGAGACCAGTTCACCCCCTTGACAGGTCATGGGGGCTTTTTCATGCCCGAACACAGATGGAGTGATCAGTAATGAGCGACAGTCTGAACCGAGCCGTTTTCCTGGACGGGAAGCGGGACAAGGGGCAAGCCCAGGCGGACATGTGGCGGTGGAACGAGTCGATGGAGCAGCTTGCTGTGCTCCGCGATGCGCAGCCGGACATGTTCGAGCGCATGGGGCCGACGGCTCGCATGAGCCTTGGCTACTACGAGAACGACAAGCAGATTGCCGCGCAGTACGGGCGCGACGTGAGCAAGGGCGGTAAGTGAAGATGGCTACGAAGATCGAACAGGCAGCCGCGCAGGTCGAGAAGCTGCGGGCACAGGCAGAAAGCATGTCGGGCCCTCTGGCGGAAGCCGAAGCACAGTTGCGTGCAGCGCAGAAAGCGGAGTTGGCGCGGCGCGCGGAGCGTGCGGCGGAGTACAACCGCCAGGTCGTCGACACATGGCGGGAGCGCGCTGACGATGCGGCCCACTCCGGTGACACTGCCCGGGATACCTTCCTGGCTGCCCTTTCCGCGGAACCGTGGTTCGCGGCGTACGTCGAGTACCGGGCGGCCCGTCACAAGCGCGGGCACGTTCTGACGGAGGCGCAGCGCGCGCAGACCGCCTTGGGCGAGACGCAGACGATTCCCGAGCATCGCTGGTATGACGCGCGGCTGTTGGAAGAGATCGTTGCGCACGCAGACACTGAGGCTGCGGCACTCGGTTCCGGGTTCGACCAGGAACTCAGCGACAAGCGCGAAGCCTACATATCCGGGACGGACTGACCATGGCTGTGGATGCTCTCGACCCCGGACCGAACGGGGACTACCCGTACTTCCCGCGAGACGCCGACGGGTACCCGGTGTGGTCGGATGCACGGGGCAGGAACGGGGAGGGTGAGACGGTGATGCCGCGAGGGGTACAGCAGATGCGAGACCCTGCCAACCCTGGCCGGCTGGTACTGGTGGATCTCACACCACGCCGACCGGACGGAACTCCGATTGCCCCGCCGGTCATCCCGCCGGAGCCCCCACACGCAGTCTGAAGCGCTGCTGCCCGCGCTGCACCAGGACGCGCCTTGACCGGCCGTCCTGGTGCACGGTGCACGCGGCGGCGGGTAGGGCGGCCTAGTCACCTGCTCCCAAACCGGCTGCAACGGGGTTCGACTCCCCACACCCCGCGCATGGCTCCGCCCCGGCACAGTGTCGGCGCATGTACCGGGGCGGGCACGCCTGTCGCGGTGTCAGCGAGTGGAGTCATTCTCGATCCACTGCACGCCGGTCTACGAGCCTTCGGGCTCCAGCTCTAGGCACAGTCCGACCTTGTGCGGGACGGCCCTTGCTTGGGCGGGAATCGCTGTGACGCCCTCGACCAGCACCCCGGCGCTACCAGACACCAGCGCAAAGGCACGGGCCAGTGCTTCGAGCCCCTGGGATGCCTGTCCGGCTCGCTGGTCGGCGAGGAATGCGGCTTCGCGGCCGATGGCTTCTACGAGCCGATCGCGGGCTACGGCGACGGTGGGCGACTCTGTCACGGTGTTCTGCGCCGGGATCGAACCCAAGTCAGTCACTTCACCGGAGACCCCACCCTCTTCGGGTGCGGATGAGTCCGGCTCGATCTGGGCTGACGCGCCGCGCCCACCGTCATACACGTACGTCTCGCGGTCATCGGTCCCATCGTTCCTGCTGACACTCATAGTTACCCCTCCCCGGTCGACGCTCTGCCGACCGCCAGTGATCTTTCCATGGCGCTTCGTCAGTCCACCATCCCCCTTGACAGATGGAGGTGCCTCCTGCCCCGCAAGCCCCCCGTGCTCTGCTCCGGGGTGCCCCGAGCTGGACAGCATGAAGCCCCGGTACGGGCGTTGGGTGGCTCGTACCGGGGCTGCGAAACAGCGGGGCCGAACGCCTATCCCTGCCGCGCCACGATGATGCCCCTATCCGGGTTAGTCGGTTCGATCCTCACGGTGACCTTGTCGCCTACTGCAACGTTGCCAGCCGTGGGGTATCGGGCGCTCTTGTATCCCGTAACGACATGTCCGTTATCCAGCTCAATCCGAAACTGGTTGTTGGGCTGTGCTTCCGCCACTGTCCCTTGAACATCCTGTTGCGCCATAGCTCTGTCCCCTCGCTGGTCGGCCCGTTGCCGCCCTGGTCAGAGCGTCGCAGGACGCAGCGTCACTGATCAATGACTCTCGGCGGAACGGCCTGTATTCGACAAGGTGGCGTGAAGACGCCGCAACGAACTGCCCCCACCCGTTTGGGAGGTGCCCCCATGCCGCGTAAGCCCCGCCCCCCGTGCTCTGTCCCGGGGTGCCCCGAGCTGACAACTGGTGGGCGCTGTCTCGCTCATGAGAAGGAAGCGAACGCACAGCGGGTGACACCGGGGACGAGCGCATACGGCCGACGTTGGCCGCTGATCCGTAAGCGGTACCTGTACGCGCATCCGTGGTGCGTGCTCTGTTCGCGCACTGCGACGGTGGCCGACCACTTCCCATCGTCACGACGGCAGTTGCTCGCGCGGCGTGTGGTGAATCCGGATGCGTTCGAGCATCTGCGTCCGCTGTGCACGTCGTGCCACAACCGTGAGACCGCGAAGCACCAGCCCGGCGGATGGGCTGCCGAGAGGGTCCAGCCCCGTCGGCAGTGACCCCGCCCCCAGGCAGGGACCCCCTTCTCCCGTCCTAGAAGCACGGCAGGGAGGCAAAAGACTCGCGCCGCAGGTGGAGGCGTTTGCGCGGCCTTCCGGGGTGGCAGGATGGGCCGATTTCCCGTTCCGGAAAGCTCCAGCTCTTGCCTCAGGTTCGTCCACCCCGGAAGGATCGGCAGTCAGGCCAGAAACCACGGGAAGGGGAACGCTCGTGAAGGTGACCATGTTGGCAACGACGTGTGACAAGAAGGACTGCCCCACCATCTACAAGACCGATCGGGGCACGGTCCTGGTGCAGGGCGAGACGCCCACCGGTCATGGGTTGGACATTCCCGCGCACGAAACGTTGGTAGAGATCCCGATGGACCTGATCATGAAGGCGTTCGGTGATCAGCTTGGCTAGGTCCCTCGGGGATCTGTTCGACACCTTCGAGCGCGAAGCGTTCCGCCTGGAAACGCTGGACGACTACAGCAACTCGGGCAGTACGGACGCCTACCGTGCGTTCGTGAAGGGCGAGGACAAGCCCGACGACTACAACGCCGAATGGTTGGCGGAAGTCCGGAACTACGTCGACTCCGGGCGACGTATGTACCGGGTCCATGTGTTGACCCGCCCCCTGACTCCGTATCTCCGGTTCGAGCTTGGGTGGGGGTATCGCACCAACGCCATGGCCGGCGAAGAGTTCTTCATCCTGGACGTGACCGACCAGCCGAACCCGCTGCCCGACAGCGCCGGTGACTTTTGGCTGTTCGACTCGGTCACACCCGCACCCATGCACTACACCCCGGACGGCAAGTTCCTCCGGGCCGACGTGCTGCCCGATGACCAGGCCGCCGAGTTCATCGGCTACCGGGACACCGCCCTTTCCCACGCCGTGCCGTTCGCGGGCTGGTGGGCAACACACGGCGAGTGAACCGTTCGGAGTTGGGTGCAGCGCTGCGGGCACTGCGGGACGCTTCCGGCAAGGAAGCCAAAGCGGTGGCCCGTGGCGCTGTCATGTCCGCAAGCAAGCTCAGCAAGATCGAAACGGGCAAGCTCAGCCCCCATGCCGACGACGTGGAACGCATCCTTATCGCCATCGGCGTATCGGATGACGTGAAGACCGAGTACATGGATGCCGCCCGCGCCGTTGCGACCGAGGCGACGGCATGGCGACTGATCCAGCGCGCGGGACTTCACAAGGCGCAGCGGCAACTCAAAGCCGTAGACGCTCGGATGAACCTCCTGCGGGTCTTTCAACCCGCCCTGGTGCCCGGCTTGCTTCAGACCCCCGAGTACATGCGCGCCATCCTGTCCCGACACGAAGACCTGAGCGCGGAGACCGTACGAGAGACGGTGAGCGCGCGTCTCGAACGGCAAGCCGTGCTGTACGACGAGAACAAGCGGCTCCGGTTCGTCATCACGGAACCGGTGCTCCGGTGGCTGATCGTGCCCCCACTGGTCATGGCCGGACAACTGGACCGGCTGATCAGCCTTTCGCGGCTGCCGCACCTGGACGTGAGGGTCGTCCCCCTCAGTGGACGGCAGCACGACATAGCCAATCACGCGTTCGTCATTCGGGACGACCGGGCGGTGACGGTAGAGACGGTGCACGCGGAGGTGATCGTCACCGACCCGCGTGACGTGACTCTCTACGTGGCCAAGTTCGACGGATTCGCCGCTACTGCCCTGCACGGCAACCCCATGCGGACCCTCCTGGAAGGCATCCGAGACGACTTGTTGCAGCAACGGGAAACGCCCTAGCCGCAGTTGCCTCAAGCGGAAGAGCATCACGTCAGACGACATTCCGCACGGAGGGACGACGGCACGCATGGCGATCACACCCACGCAGAAGCCAACCGGGTACGCGCTCGAAGAGCTTCCCCGCGAGCCCTCTCCCCACCCGGGGTGCCACGACTGTCTGTCGCGTTGCGTCCGCCGAGAGAACTTCCGCTCGGAGGGCGACTACAGCGCAGTGTCGGACGAGAACGTCAGGCTCCGCGAACACAAGCAGGAAGCACACCGATGACGACCAGCCCGCCAGTGGGCACGTCGGCCATGGAGTTGCGGACATGGCGCGGTGCCTACGGCTCGGCAGAGCACGCTACGGAAGCCGTCAAGGCGGCCCTAGTAAGGATCGGTGTCCGTGAGCGCTTCTACCGCTCGTTGCGCCCCGCCGTCACCGCACCGGGGCTGCCGCTCGTCTATGTGGGCTACCTTCCCGCGGATGTGGTGGAACAGATAGCCGCAGCGCTCAACACCCAGAACCCCGGTCCGCTGACACACGCCGACCCTGTATCGGCGGACCGGCAGGACGGCTAGTCACCGTCCGCCTCTGCCCCATCGGTACGGGAGACACGTACACACAGCGTGTCGACCCCGTGCCGGTGGGGCGCTCTCCGTTCCTACGCCTTGCCCGCCGGTTCACTCCGGTCGGCCACGTAGGTACCACGCTGCGGGACGGTAAAGACCCAACCTTCGTCCCGCAGGAAGCGCACTGCGTTGCGGGCCGTCTCCCGGGCTACGCCGAAGCGCTGGACCAGCGCGGATTCAGAGGGGATCTTCCGATTCACGGTCAGAGTCCCGCGCTCGATATCGGCAATGATCAACGCTGCGATCTGCCGGTACACCGGAGTCGGGGCGTCGTGGTCGATCTCGCTCTCTGCCATAACGCCACCGTAGACAACCAGCCATGTTCACGCCCGGATGCGTACGTCTACCCATCTAGGTAGACGAGGGTAGACAAGATGGTTACCGTCGACAACGAAAACGCCCCGACAGACCGCTTAGGACCGGTCCGCCGGGGCTCCGCCGCAACAGCTTTCTAGGAGCTGAAACGACATGCGCGACTCTATCGCCCGAATCCTTGTGTGGGTCCTGCGGCTCCTGCTGCCCGCACACGGACGCCACCAGGCACACAACCGGCCCGAGCCCGCCCCCATGCCCGACGAGCCCGCAGTGAGTCCGTGGGCGCGACCGTGGACCGGCCCCACCAAAGAGGAAGCCGCCGCGTTCTTCCGCCGGCAAGCCGAGACGACCATGCCGCTTGCCCAAGTACAGAAGGAACGCCGGGCAGCGCTGGAGTTCACGGCGCTGGAGCATGACTACCCGTACAGCTACCCGGGTGCCCCGTTCCCCCGCTCTGCGTTCGCGGTGTCGGTGATCGCATGAGCACGGCAACCACGGGAGACCAGTGCGGAGCCCGCCGCCACGGATGGGAGCGCGGACCGGCCATCGGGATACACCGCATCCCGTGCGTCCTTCCCGAGCACCACCAGGGCGACCACGCCAACGCCTTTGCACAGAAGTGGACCAGCACCAGCACCGAGACGACCGACACCGACGGGGACGAGCACATGACGCGCGAGTGGCTGAACGGAACCCTTCCCGAGCCGACTCCGGTGCTCTGCATCGGCTGCGAGCGCCACACCACGGCCCCCGTAATCGTCCGGTGCATACAGAGCACCAGCGGCCCCGGAACGACGCTGTACGCCTGCCCGACGTGCGCGCCGAAGCTCACCCCGGGGCCGACCCCGGACGACTTCCGGCCCCGTAGCTAGACGAGCCCAAAAGCAGAAAGCCCCGTACGGCTCCGGTGCCGTACGGGGTTCCCCGGTTCTGTAGAACTCTCTGTTCTCCAGAACTGGTAGTCAGGTGTGTTGGGGTCGGCGAACACGACCCACCCGCCCCCGTCCGGCTTCCGCCGGTCGTCCAGGACCTTCGCGCCGAGTGCCACGTACCGCTCCACCTCGTCGTCCCGCCGCCCGTCCGGCTGGAGGCACAGATGGACCGGGTTCTTGCCGGTCTTCCCGGCTCCGCCCGGCTGCCGCTCGGGGACCTCCGCGAAGAACAGGTGGATGCCACCCGGCATCATGACCCGCGCCGTCGAGTCCCCAGGCCGGTCCGCCTCGTCCATCGGATGCCCGACCACCCGGCTCCAGAACTCCGCCAGCCGGTACGCATCCCCACAGTCGAAGTTGACGTTGAACACAGACGCGCTCATCAACCCTCAGCTCCCCCATCGCCACAGTGGCGAACAGCCTTGCACAGAAGGCGAGTTCTACGTGAAGACGGGGCGCGCCCGGCCGGGGCCCGGCCGATGAGGGTCCCCTTCGGACGGACCACGCAGAACGCGTTCCCCGCCGGATCGGCCAGGACCGTCCACGACTCGTTGCCGCTCTGCCCGACGCCCGTCACCGGCATGAAGCAGATGCCCCCGGCGCCGTCTCGTCCGGCCCTCGGGGCGGGTCAGCCGGCCAGGCTCTCCACCAGCAAGAAGACGCCGATGGCGATCATCATGACACCGCTGACGCGGGTGACGGCCCGGGCGGCCGACGGCCTGGTCGTCAGGACCGTACGGGCGAGGACGCCGACGGCGAGGTAGACGACGGCGCACGCGGTCAGGTGCATGGTGCTGAGCAGACCGGTCTGCGCGGCAACCGGCCAGCCGTATCCGGTGTCGATGAACTGCGGAAACAGGGAGAAGTACAGCAGCAGCGCCTTCGGGTTCAGGCCGCTGATCCCGAACCCCTTGAGCATGACCTGCATGCGGGAAGTGTCCGCGCTCTCCCCGGCAGCCGCCGGTACCGCGGACTGCCTCAGCACGCCCCACCCCAGCCACAGCAGATATCCGGCACCTGCCACGGTGAGAGCGGTGAGCACGGCCGGCGAGCTCGCCACGATCACCGCCAGACCCGCGACGGCCACCAGCGCGTAAGCCGCATGTCCGGCGACCAGCCCCGTGACGGCGGGCGCGACCGAGCGCCCCCGCAGTCCGGCGGAGATCGCATAGGCCCAGTCCGCGCCGGGGGTGAACACCAGCAGCAGATCCACTGCCAGGAATGCCGCCAGCGTCGTCGTATCCATCGATCGTTCCCTCTCGCACTTCTTGATCCAGAGGGAAGGCTAGGTCGGATATGCCCGAAGGTGTTTGCGTCTTTACCCCATGATCGCGAGATTTGAGGGAGGATCTTCTCCATGGATGCCCTGGACCGGAAGATTCTTACCGAGCTGCAGTTGGACGGCCGTCTGACGATCACCGAGCTTGCCGCGCGCGTACAGCTCAGCGTCTCTCCCTGTCACCGCAGGCTGCGTGACCTCGAACGCGAAGGTGCGATCCGCGGTTATCAGGCAGTCATCGACCCGGCAGCCGTCGGCCTGAACTTCGAGGCCCTCGTCTTCGTCACCCTGCGCTGGGAGGCCCCCGACACCGTCGCCGCCTTCGAATCGGCCGTCGCCGACATCCCGCACGTGCTCCAGGCCCAGCGCCTCTTCGGCGAACCCGACTACCTTCTGCGCGTCGCCACCGCCGATCTGGTCGCCTTCCAGCAGTTGTACGACCAGCAGCTCGCCCGGCTGCCCGGGGTCCAGCGCCTGACCTCCACCCTCGTCATGAAGAACGTGATCGACACCCGGCCGCTGCCCGCGTAACCGGCCGGGAGGGGAGGGCCTGCCCCGCAATCTCGCCGAACAGGCCTTCCCCCGTACCCACTTACCGCTTGAGCATGAAGGCGAAGTCGCCGGAGGTCTTGCCGCTCAGACGGACCGCCGAGACGAGCTTCCCCTCGGCGAGTAGTCTCCCGACCTCGGCCCGCGAAAGGCCGAAGCCCTCGGCGATCAGCCGCACCGGCCGGACCGGAATCCGCGCCGCGAAACGGACCGAGACCTCGACCGCCTCACCCTCCGACGCCTCCCCCTCCGACTCCGCATCCACCTGATCCGATCCGCCGGTGTCGAGACGCCAGGCATCGGCCCAGTCCAGAGCGATGCGATTACGGCGCCGCAGGACCGGATCCTGGAGCAACTCACCTGTCAGACCAAGGTCGTTGTCGTGCAGCAGGTCCAGGAACTCAGGGCGTACGGACCGTACGTTGACCCGCTCCAGGACAGTGATCCTGGTGGTGTCGCCGCACGAGGTGCACAGCGCGAGGAGCCAGGCGTCGATGAGCTTGTGATGGGCGTTGACGCGGAATTTGCCGTGTGCCCGGAAGCGCTCGGAGGCGCACCTGTGGCAACGGCGGAGAACAACGGGCAGGCGGGTGGGAACGACCACCCAGGTTTTAGACATGGAAATACACCGGTTCCAGTGAGAAGACCGCAGCGAAAAGGAGCACGGCGCGCATGCGCGACGCGCGACGAATCAGCGCTCGGGGTGTCTCACTTGGTGTACAACGGCACGTCCTCAACAGCAGGGGGGACAGGTCGACCTGGTGCGGGAGCACGTTAGCGGCGCGGGGCAGCGCGGCTCCACCGGTTTTCGGGACGGTGGCTTTCGGGGCGGGCCGGGACCCGCGCGAATGTGCCCTCCTCCCCCACCGCAGGTACGCCGAAGCAGCACCATTCGCTTACACGGATGCTGCAACCACTCCCGGTGCGCTGTTGTCTTAGCCGTACGTAGCCAAACGATCAACAATCCACACCAGGGAAGTCCATGCGCCTGCGCACCGCCCCACTCGCCGCCGCTCTCCTCGCAGCCGGCCTCGGCCTCACGGCCTGCAGCAACAGCTCCGACACAGGAGCGGGTACGGGTACGGGCGCGAGCGCGAACAGCAGCGCTCCGGCTCCCGCACAGCCCGGCTCCGACAACGGCACGAACGACAACCCCGACAGCCCCGGTAGCGACAAGAGCAGGTCCAAGACCAAACCCAAGGGCAAGAACAAGGGCATCGCCGCCTCCACCCACTGCACCACCGCCGGCCTCGCCTTCGCCGTCGCCCCCGGCAGCGGCGCCCAGGAGGTCAACTCCCAGGGCGACATCACCCTCACCCTCACCAACAAGGGCACCGCCCCCTGCTCCCTCAACGGCTACCCGGGCGTCGACCTGGTAGCCGCCCCGACCGGTACCAGCGACGGCACCTGGTCACTGGGCCGCGAGACCGCGAAGAAGCCGCAGCACGTGACGCTGAAGCCGGGCGCCGAAAGCTCCTTCACGATCACCTACCTCCCCTACTCCGCGGAGGGCAACAGCAAAGACGCCGAGTTCAAGGTCTCGAAGATCGTGATCACCCCGCCGGGCGAGACCCACAGCACCTCGCTGCCGTGGACGTTCCAGCCGGTGCTGCTCCAGGACGGGGCAACGCACCCGGGGACGTACGTGGGCCCGGTCGAACCCAGCAGCAGCGCCGGCGAGAAGCCGACGACGGCCCGTCCCCCCGCCCACCACAAGCCGTCCCCCGCGAAGCGGAAGACCCGCTCGACCCACCGGTAACCCAGGCTCTCCGTACCCCCTCTCAGGAATGTCTCACTTACACGTTTCAGTGAGACATTTTTCGAACCCCTACCTTGGGTGGGCGGGGGGGATCAGCCGAGTAGGGGTACGAGGCGGTCCGGGGTGTCCAGCCACGGTGTGTGGGTGCCGTCGGGGGTCACCGTGAGGCCGAAGCGTTCCGGGCCGGGGCTGCCCGCATTGCGCCACCAGTCGTAGGCGGCTTCGACGGTGTCCCACAGGAAGCGGGGGCCGTGCTGCCACACGGTGAACCGTTCCGAGCTCTTCCCGTCCCAGTCCACTGCCGCCCATGATTCGGCATTGGTGGTGGCCAGCCAGAGGCGGGTTTCGACGCCTTCCACGTCGGGGTCCTCGTGCCAGGCCCGCCACACCCGCCGGAGTTGGAGGCCGATGGCGAACTGGGCGGCCCAGTCGTCCCCGGCGACCGCCCCGGGAGCAAGCCGGGTGAAGGATTCGGCCGGCTCGTGGCCGTCACGGACGACGTCCCGGTAGATCTTCAGGTCGGTGCGCTGGCCGCGCATCAGCATGAACGCCGAGTGCGGGGAGAAGAAGCCCGACGCCGCCCCGTGCCCGTCCACGGTCAGCCGCAACAGTCCGTAACAGAGCCACGGCGACTCCCACGGCAGCAGGATCACCCCGCCCGGTTTCGTCTGGGCGATCCATGCCGGGGGCACCGAGCGCACCGAGCAGGTGGCCAGGACCCGGTCGTACGGTCCGCCCGCTTCGTCCCCGAAGGCCCCGTCACCGCAGATGAGTTGCGGCTCCAGGCCGAGCCCATGGAGACGCCGTGCCGCTTGCGCGGACAGCACCGGGTCGACTTCGACCGTGGTCACCAGGTCCGCGCCGAGGCGGTGCGCGAGGAGGCCCGCGTTCCACCCGGTGCCCGTGCCGATCTCCAACACCTTCTGGCCGGGCCGTACGTCGAGCATGTCGAGCATGCGGAAGACGATCGAGGGAGCCGACGCCGAGCACGACGCCCAGCGGTCATCAGCCCCCGCCTCCTGGCCGTCGTTGATCTGCGTGACCACCGAGGTGTCCGCGTACGCGTGCCGCAGCCAGGTCTCCGGCGCCGTACCGCGCGAGCACTCGACAAGGTCGTCACCCGCCCACACCGTGGCGGGGAGGAAGCAGTGCCGCGGCACCGCCCAGTAGGCACTTTCCCAGGCCGGGGCCATCGCGGCCCCGAGGTTCTCGTTCACCGAGGCGAGCAGGCCGCGCATGGCGGCCCGCTCCTCTGCTCCGATCATGGCCATTCCCTCGCGCCTACTTCCCCTTGTGCTTCGGCTCGGGCTTCGGCTTCGCCGTGTCGGAGGACGGCTTGCTCGACCCCGGATCCTTGGCACCCGAATGCTTGCCGTCACCCCCGCCGCCACCCTTGCCGGTTCCCCATCCCATTGCGGTCTCCTTCGATTCTTGGTGATCGTTGCGAACTCTGCGACGGGCCGGGGCTGTGGAGGTCACGAGCCCCGCCCCGCGCACCGGTCGCACCGGCACGGCGGCCAGACACCGGTCTCCAACGGCGTAAGCGTGTCCGTGCTGCGGACCACCTGGGTCGCAGACCACGTCCGCCCGCCGTCGCGGGATACGCGCAGCACCATCAACGGGTAGACATTCATTGGTGGTTCATCCCTCACGCCGGACTCCCGTGCGGATGATTGCGAAGTTCGACGTCCGCGTCAGTCGCCGCCGAGTAATCGTGTGCGGCGCAGGCGCGCTCCCGCTGTTGTACGAGTGCCGCGCAGACGCCACATCCATTGACGGGCGTCGGCAATTCCAGCGGCAGTGCCAGGTGGACAGGCGGGCTCATCGTGGTCGATGACTGCTGCATGCCGGCTGCTCCTCTCCTCGACCGCCGGGTCGATGGCGGCGATGAGGTGAGCGTGCGGCACGGGCAGGGGACGCCGTAACCGCGCCACGGGACGCTTCGGGGACGTCCCGGGACGTTTTGACTAGGCGCCGTTCCGATCGTACAAGTAGTGCATCAAGGTGGGGAGTTCGAGCAGGTCGGGCAGCACGGTCTCGGCCCCCGCGTGCCGCAGGTCCTCAGCACTGTCCGTACCGGAAGCCACGGCCACCACACCCGAGCCCGAGGCCAAAGCAGCCTCGACGTCCCGGGGGGTGTCCCCGACAAGCACGACGGGCGTACGGGACGGCAGGTCGTACGCCGCGAGTACGCGCTGCCGGGCACAGCCCACGAGGTCCGCCCGGTTCTCCGAGTCGGCCCCGTAGCCGCCCACCGCCATGTCCAGCAGCGCATCCAGCCCGAAGGCCCCGAGCTTCACACGAGCATTGGCCGCAATGTTTCCCGTCAGCACGGACGACACGATCCCGCGCTCGGCCGCAACAGCCTTCAACGCCGCACGCGCACCTGGCAGTTCATGCCCACGCGTACGCAGGTCTGTCTCCCGTCCGGCTCCCGCCCTTTCCAGCGCCGGGAGCACGCACTCCCAGGTCGGCGGCTCTGCGTCGTGGTCGCGGAACATGTCCGCGAGAATCCTGCGATCCGTACGCCCCTCGGTCCGGGCAGGCCGAAGCGGAGGCTTCCCTGCCAACTCCGTATACGCAGCGGAGTAGATCTCTTTGCTGACGCCCGCGTTCTCGATGAGCGTGTGGTCGATGTCCCAGAGCACGATGAGTGGCACCGGTCCACCCTAAGCAGAGACGGCAGACCGCCTGGTGGCCTTGTGGCGCAGGCAGTCAGCCCGCTTGGATACTCATTGTGAACACGCAACTTCGGGACGCACTTGTCCGAAGCGGGCTGACTGCCGAGGGCCTGGCGTCCGCTTGCTCGGTCGACCCCAAGACGGTGGACCGGTGGCTTTCGGGGAGGGTCCCGCACCGACGTCACCGATGGGCGGTGGCATGCCGACTGGGCACCGAGGAGTCGGAACTGTGGCCCCGGCGTGCGGGCAACAACGACCTCGGCCCCGAAATGGTCGCTGTCTACCCGAACCGGGCCAGCGTCCCGCGCGAGCTGTGGCTCTCCCTCCTCCTCGATGCCACGCGCCAGATCGACGTCCTGGTCTTCTCCGGAACCTTCTTTGCCCAGACCAATCCGTCGATCGCCAGGATGCTGCGTGCACGCGCGCAGGACGGGGTTCGGGTGCGGCTCTGCTTCGGCGATCCCGACGGCCGTGCCATCGCGCTCCGAGGTCAGGAAGAGGGCATCGGCGACAGCCTGGCCGGGAAGGTCCGAGCCTCGCTGACGTATTACCGCGAACTCCTCGGCGTACCGGGCTGCGAAGTCCGCCTCCACGACACCACCCTCTACAACTCGCTCTTCCGCTACGACGACCACCTGCTGGTAAACCCGCACGTCTGGGGGCAACCGGCCAGCGCCAACCCATTGATGCAGCTCGAACGCAGCGGTGAGGAAGGATGGTTCGGAGGTTACGAAACCAGCTTCACCGCCGTGTGGAGCACCGCACACCCCTGGACCCCTGAACGTCAGGAGCAGAATTTCCGTGGGCAGGACTGAGTACTACGAGGACCCCATGGCCCCCAGGGCCAACACCCTGATCCCTGCCAGCAACCTCCTGGTCGTCGACGACCAGGGAGCCGTCCTGCTGCAACGACGACGCGACACCGGCCAGTGGGCGCTGCCCGGCGGAGCCCAGGACATCGGAGAGAGCCCTGCCCAGTGCGCCGTGCGGGAGTGCCAGGAGGAAACCGGCATCCTCGCCGAGATCACCGGCTTCCTCGGGGTCTACTCCAACCCCGCGCACATCGTCGCGTACACCGACGGCGAGATCCGTCAGCAGTACGAGGCCACCTACATCGGCCGCCCCATCGGCGGCGTTCCCACCATCAACGACGAAGCGGATGGCGTCCGGTGGGCTCTGCCCGACGACCTCACCCGTCTCGACATCCATGTCAGCATGCGTGAACAGATCGACCACTATCTGACCGGGAAATACCCTTACCTGGGGTGAGCGGGCCCCTCCGTGGCAGCAGCCAGACGGGACTCCACCCGAGCCACGCACGTGTGCAACTCCGGCGCTGCGCGCCGGATGAACCGGCCAACCACGCTGTCGTCCCCGTACCGGCCCCGAATCTCGGCCACCCGCTGCACCGAAGTGGTCGGCCGCCCGTCAGGTGTCGTGGTCACGTCGCAGTAGACCAGCGCGTCGATGAGGAACGGCTGCTCCAGCAATGGGAATTCGGCTTCCAACTCCTCGCGCAGCCCACGCTCTTCTGCCTCCCACAGAGCGAAGGTATGGTTCGCCACCAGCCGCACAAGCCGCTCATCGGCCCCGTGCGCCACACGCAGATGACGCGCACCGTCCAGCGGATGAAACCCGGTAGCGGCGATGGACGGCGCATATCCCACGTCGTGCAGTACAGCCGCAGCCCTCAACAGCTCCGCATCCGCCCCCAGCACATGAGCCAGCCCCGCAGCCCGCTCCGCCACCCCCTGCGAATGCGCCCACCGCCGAGGCAACGCCTCAGCCAGCAGACCCTCGGCAAGCCCAAACGCCCATGCGACGCCATGTTCCATGAAGAGAAAGTGCCCGACCAGCTACTGGTCACGCCTGATTCCCAGCGGGTGCTTTCACCTCGGCCGACGGGAGGAGACTCAAGACTCGATGGTCGAGATGCTTTCTCTGAGGAATGGGTGGTCGGGTCTTACCCGACCACCCACCCCGGTCGCGGGCGCGTGCGTGCGCGGGCCTGCGCGAGCGCTCAACTTGCCGCAGTGGCAAGTGAGATGACTTTTCGTGACCGTGTCGCGACCATGCGTGGTGAGCGTGTACCGTGCGTCACAACAGAACGACCCCCATGCGGTGCTACCAACACCACACAGGGGTCTGACCACCGAGATCGAAACCGAGAAGGCGATCCCCATGGCTGTTCAGCAGCTTAGTCCTGCCCCCCACGCGCCCGCGCACCCGATGGCCGGTCCCGGCTTCGGGAAGCAGTCCGCGCCCGACCAACAACCGCGCAGCGCAGCGGACTTCGGGCATCTGAACGTGCGGGAAGCCGCCATCGCCGGTTACGTCGACCGGTTGCCGGACGGCTCCGACATCAGCATCAAGACCCTCTCCCGCGAGATCCCCGCCTACGGACAGCAGGCCGTCGCCTCCGCCCTCCGCAAGCTCTCCGCCGCCGGCCACCTGCGGCGATTCCGCGAACCCCTCTGCGGCGCGGACGACACCGTCCGCTGGGTGCAGCGCACGTACTTCTCCCGCACTCAGCGACCCGACGCCTGGTGGCAGTCCATGGTGCGCGGCGAGAGCACGGAAGAGGACACGCCCCAAGGCGAGGAAGTGGAAGAGCGTGCCTACCGGGCCATGGCCCAACTGGCCCATCAAGTACCCCAGTTGACCTTGTCGGAGAACGCGTGCCGCGAGCTCGCCCCCTACGCCGCCGAGTGGCTCCGGCGCGGGGCCTCCGAGGACCGGCTGCTGCGCGGGATCGGGCAGATCGTGCCGAAGGTCGTGCACAGCCCGTTCGCGTTCGTGCAGGCCAAGCTGATCAGGGAGCTGCCGCCCGAGCTGCCCGCGCCGCGGCAGGGCGTACGGATCATGGAGTGCAGCGAGTGCGGCGTGCCCGGGGAGCCCGCCACGCTGCCCGGCGGGCTCTGCCGACCCTGCCGCAGCCAGCCGTACGTACCCGAGGAGCGCGGACTGGCCGCCGATGTCGTACGGGGGAAGGCCGCGCGCATCCGGTACGACATGCGGGAGCAGGAGCGGGAGCGCGAAAGCGCGCAGCACTGAGCGGGGGCGCTGGGTGAGGGGCCGCTCAGCCCCCGCCCCCCGCGCGGATCACCGCCGCCAGCCGCTGCGCCGTCGCCACGTCGCACCGGCCCAGGTCGATGAGGGGGACGGGGACGTCGCGGGCGCAGGACGCCGAGTCCAGGGTGAGGGAGGGGAGGTTCAGACCGGCGGCGATCAGCGCCTCGCGGAGGGCGTGGATCGCTTCTTCGGCCACTCGGATGTCGAGCTCTTCGGTAGGCATGATCCATATCTCTACCGTCCGTACCGTGCTTATGCATCAGGAGAGTTGAAAGCCTCGCCAAGTGCACCAAATCGTCGCACGTCAGAGCGGGAATGGGCGGGTTCGGCGGCTTGTTGAAGGCGGATATGCCTCCCTCTGATCAGGCGCGTCAGTCGCCTCCGCGCGCCCGCGCCCGTATGCCCCTTGCCGTCTACATGCTCGGCCTCGCCGTCTTCGCCCTCGGCACGAGCGAGTTCATGCTGTCGGGGCTGCTGCCGCCGATCGCGCGGGACATGGACGTGTCCATTCCGCAGGCGGGCCTGCTGATATCCGCCTTCGCGATCGGGATGGTCATCGGGGCTCCGCTGCTGGCGGTGGCCACCCTGCGGCTTCCTCGCCGCACCACCCTCATCGCGCTGATCACCGTCTTCGGGCTCGGGCAGGTGGCGGGGGCACTGGCACCTTCGTACGAGCTGCTGTTCGCCTCCCGTGTGGTGAGCGCCTTCGCGTGCGCCGGGTTCTGGGCGGTCGGGGCGGCCGTCGCGATCGCGATGGTGGACGTGGGCTCGCGGGCCAGGGCGATGGCCGTGATGATCGGCGGGCTCAGCATCGCCAACGTGCTCGGCGTCCCGGCCGGTGCCTTCCTGGGCGAGAGCCTCGGCTGGCGCTCCGCCTTCTGGGCGGTCGGCGCCGCCTCCGCCGTCGCCCTGGTGGGCGTGGTCACCCTCATCCCCCGCATCCCCGTCCCCGACGAGAAGCCGCAGCTGAAGCGGGAGTTGAGCATCTACCGGGACCGGCAGGTACTGATCTCCGTCGCCGTCACCGCCCTCGCCGCCGGTGGCGTCTTCTGCGCGTTCAGCTATCTGTCGCCGCTGCTGACGGACGTGGCGGGACTGGACTCGAAGTGGGTGCCGTGGGTGCTCGGCCTGTTCGGGGTCGGGGCGCTCGTCGGGACGACCGTGGGCGGCATGATCGCGGACGCGCGGCCGTTCGGGGTGCTGATCGGCGGGATCAGTACCTCCACCGTGCTGCTGGCGGCCCTGGCGCTCTTCGGCGGGACGGCGGCGGTCGCGATCGCCCTCTCCTTCGCCCTCGGCTTCTCGGCCTTCTTCACCGCCCCGGCGCTCAACGCCCGGATGTTCAACGTGGCGGGCGCCGCGCCGACGCTGGCCGGCGCGACGACCACCGCCGCGTTCAACCTCGGCAACACGGGCGGACCCGCGCTCGGCGGCACGGTCATCGACGCCGGGTGGGGATTCTCCGCCACGGCGTGGGCCGGGGCCTCCATGACGGTGGTCGCGGTGGGCCTCGTACTCCTGTCGCTGCGCTGGCAGCGCTCGGACGCGAAGCACTCCCGGCTGGTGGCGAGCTCGGCCGACTCCGGGACCGGGGCCGGGAGCGGGAACGGGACCGCGGCGACGGGCGAGGTCGCCGCGGAGAGCGTCCGCTCCTCCTCCCACTAGCCCGAGGGCCACTAGCCCGAGGGGCCACGGGCCGGTGGGGCCCGGGCCAGTGGGACTAGCCGGTGCCGGTGGCGAAGCCCGCGCCGGTACCGAACCCGGTTCCGAACCCGGTTCCGGTCAGCTCCTCGCTCGCCTCCCACAGCCGCGCGGCGACAGCGGTGTCGGTGAGGTGGCTCCACACCGGTTCGCGCCGGGGCCTGCCCCGCAGGCCAAAGACGCGCGGTCCCCACAGCTGCCCGCCGCGCACGTCCGGGTCGAGCACCGCCCGGACCGCGGGCCACGCACCGGCGTCCTTGCCCTGGACGAGGAGGGCGGCCGGTGCCGCGCGGAGCCGCGCACCGGCGGTCCGCACATGGACCGGCGGGCGCGACGGAGTGAGCGGGTCCAGCGCACCGCCGGGGTGGACCACGACGCTCGCCACCGCACTGTGGGCGGCGCGCAGACGCCGGTCGAGTTCGAGGCCGAAGTACATCTGGGCCAGTTTGGAGCGTCCGTAAGTGCGCTTGGGGCGGTAGTCCTGCCGGGACTGCAGATCGTCCGGGTCGAGCCGCTCCGACTTCGCCGCGAAGCTGCCCACGGTCACGGTGCGGGCCGCCGGTGCGGCCGACAGCAGCGGCATCAGCAGCCGGGTCAGCGCGAAGTGCCCCAGGTGGTTCGTACCGAACATGCGTTCATGGCCGTCCCCGGTCTCCTCGCGGGGCGGGTCGTCGAGCGCGACACCGGCGTTGAGGACCACCGCGTCGAGATGTGCCACCTCCCGCTCCAGCGATTCCACCGCAGGTCCGAGCGAGGCGAGGTCGGCGAGGTCCAGCCGTACGGACAGCACCCGCGCGCCCGGTACGCGTGAACGGATCGAGGCCCCGGCAGCCTCCGCCTTCGCGGGACTGCGGCCGGCCAGCACGACGGTGGCTCCGGTCGCGGACAGCTGCTCGGCGACGAAGTACCCGATGCCCGCGTTGCCGCCGGTGACCAGGAAGACACGGCCCTCGGCACGCGGCAGCCGGTGAACGTCCCAGGGCGGGGAGGAGTACGTGGATGACGACATGCGTCCAACGTGCCAGCCCCCACCGACACCTCACCGATCAATCCCCGACAGACGCCGACCGGCGCTGCCTCACTCGCCCCCGTAACCGTGCTTGCGGCGCCGCAGCCCCGCCGCCGTGATCCGCCGCACCAGCTCCTTGCTGCCGATCTCCAGCGCGCCCGCCGCGACCGCGTCCGCGTACCGCCCCTCCGGCACGTCGTAGTGGTCGCGCTCGAAGGCGCGGGGCGGGCAGCCGATGCCCGCCGCGAAGGCGTGGAGTTCGTCGTACGACACGTCGCTGACCAGGTGGGACCAGAGGCGGCCGTGGCCCGGCCAGGTCGGCGGGTCTATGTAGATCGTCATGCGGGCGGCAGCTTTCCGACGGGGGCGACGGCGACGACGGCCTTGGTACAGACCCAGTGCGGGTCGGGGCCGAGTTCGGGCTCGACCTCCAGGGCGTGCGGGTCGCCTTCGTGGCAGACGGAGCACAGCGGCCAGCGGCCGTACTTCTCCAGGAGGGCGTCCTGTACGTCCTGGGCGATCAGGCCCGCGACGAAATCGGCCCCCTCCGGCCACTGCTCGACCCACCACCGGCGGTGGGTCACCGCGTCCTCCACGAGGGACACGACGTCCGCGTCGGCGACGTCGCGGGCGGCGAGGTCGGCCATGACGAGCGCGCGGGCGGTGTGCAGGGACTGTTCGAGGGGGTCCATGAGGCAATTGTCGCGCGGGTCGAAGGGGGTGACCAAAGTCCCACCGCTCCCGGGACCTCCGGACCGTTGACGAACCCCCTCCCTGAAAATATCTTTCAGAGGTGAGCGATGCACTGAAGAAAAGTTCCAGCAGGTCGGCCCCGGCCACGCCGGCCGCCTCCGCCGCCCCGGCCCCGGCCGCCTCCGCCGCCCCGGCCCCGGCCGCCTCCGCCGCCCCGGCCCCGGCCGCCCTGGCCGCCAAGGTCCGCACCCTCGCCCCCTCCATGACCCGCTCCATGCAGCGCGTCGCCGAGGCCGTGGCGAGCGACCCCGCCGGGTGCGCCGCGCTCACCGTCACCGGACTCGCCGAACTCACCGGGACCAGTGAAGCCACCGTCGTACGGACCTCGCGCCTCCTCGGCTACCCCGGCTACCGCGACCTCCGCCTCGCCCTCGCCGGACTCGCCGCCCACCAGCAGTCCGGGCGCGCCCCCGCCGTCACCGCCGACATCGCCGTCGACGACCCGATCGCCGACGTCGTCGCCAAGCTCGCGCACGACGAGCAGCAGACCCTCGCCGACACCGCCGCCGGTCTGGACACCGTCCAGCTCGGCGCCGCGGTCAACGCGTTGGCCCAGGCCCGCCGCGTCGAGATCTACGGCGCCGGTGCCTCCGCCCTCGTCGGCATGGACCTCGCACAGAAGCTCCTGCGGATCGGACTGTTCGCCCACGCACACAGCGACCCGCACCTCGCCGTGACCAACGCCGTACTGCTGCGCGCCGGTGACGTCGCCATCGCCATCACCCACTCCGGGTCGACCGGCGACACCATCGAGCCGCTGCGGGTCGCCTTCGAGCACGGTGCGACGACCCTCGCGATCACCGGCCGCCCCGGCGGGCCCGTCGCCCAGTACGCCGACCACGTCCTCACCACCTCCACGGCCCGCGAGAGCGAACTGCGACCGGCCGCCATGTCGAGCCGTACCAGCCAACTCCTCGTCGTGGACTGCCTGTTCGTGGGCGTCGCCCAGCGTACGTACGACACGGCGGGCCCCGCACTCGCCGCCTCGTACGAGGCACTCGCCCACCGCCACGACCCCCGCACCACCCGATAAGGACCCCTCCCCCATGACCAGCACCCCCACCGACAACACCGCCTCCCCCTACGGCGAGCTGCGCGCCCAGCTCGACACCCTCACCACCGAGGCGTTCCGCCCCGAGCTCGCCGAGATCGACCAGCTGTCCACCCCGGAGCTGGCCGCCCTGATGAACAGCGAGGACGCGACCGTCCCTGCGGCCGTCGCCGCGCAACTGCCGCAGATCGCCGCCGCCATCGACGGGATCGCGGAGCGGATGGCGCGCGGCGGCCGGCTGATCTACGCGGGCGCCGGTACGGCAGGGCGCCTCGGCGTCCTGGACGCCTCCGAGTGCCCGCCCACCTTCAACACCGACCCGAGCGAGGTCGTCGGCCTCATCGCGGGCGGCCCCTCCGCCATGGTCAAGGCGGTGGAGGGCGCCGAGGACAGCAAGGAGCTGGCCGCCGCCGACCTCGACGCGCTCAAGGTCGACGCGAACGACAGCGTCATCGGCATCTCCGCCTCCGGCCGCACCCCGTACGCCATCGGCGCCGTCGAGCACGCCCGCAGGCGGGGAGCCCTCACCGTCGGCCTCTCCTGCAACGCGGACAGCGCCCTCGCTGCCGCCGCCGAGCACGGCATCGAGGTCGTCGTCGGACCCGAACTCCTCACCGGATCAACGAGGTTGAAGTCCGGCACCGCCCAGAAACTCGTCCTCAACATGATTTCGACGCTCGTCATGATCCGCCTCGGCAAGACGTACGGAAACCTGATGGTCGACGTCCGCGCCTCCAACGAGAAGCTGCGCGCCCGCTCCCGCCGCATCGTCTCCCTCGCCACCGGCGCCGGTGACACCGAGATCGAGGCCGCCCTCACGGCCGCCGACGGAGAGGTCAAGAACGCCATCCTGATCCTCATCGGCGACGTCGACGGCCCCACGGCGAAGACCCTGCTCGACGAAGAGCACGGGCACCTGCGCGCGGCCCTCAGGTCCGCGCACCAGAAGTAACCCCCCTCCCCCGCACAGCAAGGCACCACGCACCATGAGCACCGACACCCCTGAGAACAAGAACCGCGCCACTGCCGCCGCGATCCTTCCGCTCGTCGGCGGCGCGGACAACGTCACTTCGGTCGTCCACTGCATGACCCGCCTCCGGCTGGGCCTGCGCGACCGTACGCGCGTCCAGGACGACGCGCTCAAGGCGTTGCCCGCAGTCATGGGCGTGGTCGAGGACGACACGTACCAGATCGTCCTCGGGCCCGGCACGGTCGCCCGCGTCACCCCCGAGTTCGAGGCCCTCGTCGAAGAGGGCAGGACCTCCGCCGCGCACGCGCCGACCGCCGAGGAACTGGCCGCCGAGGGCGCCGCCCTCAAGGCCGCCCGGAAGGCCAAGAACGCCACCCCGTTCAAGCTCTTCCTGCGCCGCATCGCCAACATCTTCGTCCCCCTGATCCCCGCCCTCATCGGCTGCGGCATCATCGCGGGCCTCAACGGCCTGCTGATCAACCTGGGTTGGCTGCCCGCCGTCACCCCGGCGCTCGCCGCCATCGCGTCCGGCTTCATGGCGCTCATCGCGGTCTTCGTCGGCTTCAACACCGCGAAGGAGTTCGGCGGTACGCCCATCCTGGGCGGGGCCGTGGCCGCGATCATCGTCTTCCCCGGCGTCGCGAAGATCGACGCGTTCGGCCAGATCCTCTCCCCCGGCCAGGGCGGTGTGCTCGGCGCACTCGCCGCGGCCGTCCTCGCCGTACACATCGAGAAGTGGTGCCGTCGCTGGGTGCCCGAATCCCTCGACGTCCTCGTCACACCCACCCTCACCGTGCTGCTCTCCGGCCTGGTCACCATCTTCGGCCTGATGTTCGTCGCCGGTGAGATCTCCACCGCCATCGGTACGGGCGCGGACTGGCTCCTCGACCACACCGGCGCCTTCGCGGGCCTGGTCCTCGGCGGTCTCTTCCTCCCGCTCGTCATGCTCGGCCTGCACCAGGCGCTCATCCCCATCCACACCACCCTCATCGAGCAGCAGGGCTTCACCGTCCTGCTGCCGATCCTGGCGATGGCGGGCGCGGGTCAGGTCGGCTGCGCGGCGGCCGTCTTCCTGCGCCTCAAGAACAACCACTCGATCCGCAACACCATCAAGTCCGCCCTCCCGGCAGGCATCCTGGGCGTCGGCGAGCCCCTCATCTACGGCGTCTCGCTCCCCCTCGGCCGCCCGTTCATCACGGCGTGCGCGGGCGGCGCGGCGGGCGGCGCGTTCGTCGGGCTCTTCTCGATGCTCGGCGACAAGGTCGGCTCGACGGCCATCGGCCCGTCCGGCTGGGCCCTCTTCCCGCTCCTCCAGGGCAACCACGGCCTCGGCACGACGATCGCCGTCTACGCGGGCGGCCTCCTCATCGGCTACATCGTCGGCTTCGCCGCCACGTACTACTTCGGCTTCACGAAGACGATGCTGTCGGAGCTGAACACTCCGGCGGCGGAGACGGCTGCGGACCCGGCGGAGCCGAAGACGCCGGTCGGGGTCTAGTCCGTACGTGCGGGTGCGTGGTGGCTGGCCGCGCCCACGCGGCGGAGCCGCAAATCCAACAGAGCCCCGCGCCCCTAAGGGCGCTACCGCTGCCAGCAGTCCACGTCCCGCAGCTCCGGCATCCGGTCCCGTACGAACACCGGGTCGATGCCCGTCCTGCGCTGCGCGCGGTAGTCCTCAAGGAGCCGGAACGCGATGCCCGACAGCGGGATGATCGCCACCATGTTCACCAGCGCCATGAACCCCATGAAGATGTCGGCGAGGTTCCACACGATGGACACCGACCCGAGCGCCCCCAGGAAGACGACCGTCAGCACCAGCGCCCGGTAGACCGGCAGCACCCACTTCTTCTCGTCCCCGGTGATGAACTCGATGTTGGACTGCCCGTAGTAGTAGTTCCCCATCATCGAGCTGAACGCCAGCATGAAGACGACCACCGTCAGGACGTGCCCGGCCCAGCCGCCCAGCGACGACGTCAGTGCGTTCTGCGTGAGGTCCGCGCCCTGCCTGGCCCCCGCCAGCTCCGGGTTGGTCGTCAGGATGATGAACGCGGTGATGGTGCAGATCAGGATCGTGTCGAAGAAGACGCCCAGCGCCTGCACGAGGCCCTGCTTGACGGGGTGCGAGACCTCCGCCGCCGCGCCCGCGTTCGGCGAGGACCCGAGGCCCGCCTCGTTCGAGAACATCCCGCGCCGGATGCCCTGCTGGATCGCCGTGCCGATCGCCCCGCCCGCCACCTCCCGGAACCCGAAGGCGCTGCCCACGATGTCCGCCAGCACCCGCGGCAGATCGGTGATGTTGAGGACGACCACGGCCACGCCCAGGAAGAGGTACAACAGCGCCATCACCGGCACCAGCACCTGCGTCACGCTGCTGATGCGCCGTACCCCGCCGAAGACCACCAGACCGAGCAGCACCGCCAGCGCCACCCCGATGACCGGCTCCCGCCACGAGGCCGCACCGCCGAAGGACCCGCCGACGACCGAGACGATCGTGTTGGCCTGCACCGCGTTGAAGACGAACCCGAAGGTGACCGTGATCGTCACCGCGAACAGCACGCCCAGCCACCGCTTCCCCAGCCCGCGCTGCATGTAGTACGCGGGCCCGCCCCGGTACGTACCGTCGTGGTCGCGCACCTTGTACAGCTGCGCCAGCGCCGACTCGACGAAGGCCGAAGCCGCACCGACCGTCGCCATCACCCACATCCAGAACACCGCGCCGGGCCCGCCGAGCGTGATCGCGGCGGCCACCCCCGCGATGTTCCCCGTCCCGACCCGCGCCGCCGCCGAGATCGTGAAGGCGCCGAACGACGAGACGGCCTTGCGGCCCTGCGCGTCCGGCAGCGCCTTGTCGCCGAGCACCCGGATCATCTCGGGGAACATCCGCACCTGGACGGCCCTCGACCGGACCGTGAAGTACAGCCCCGCGCCGATCACCAGCGGGATGAGCAGGTAACTCCAGAAGGCGTCGTTGATGTCGACGATCACTGAGTCCAGGGAGTCCATGCGCTTCAGCTTGTGACGACCGGCCCCGGCCGGCCACCTGGGAACGCCCAGCCGGGAACGCCACCGGGGCGGCACCCCCGAAGGGATACCGCCCCGGTGGGCGTACGTACTGCTACCAGCGAGAGGGGGACTTAGAAGTCCATGTCCCCGCCCGGCATGCCACCCGGGGCGGCAGCGCCGGCCTTCTCGGGCTTGTCGGCGATGACGGCCTCGGTGGTGAGGAACAGCGCGGCGATCGACGCGGCGTTCTGGAGGGCGGAGCGCGTGACCTTCGCCGGGTCCAGGATGCCCTCGGCGATCATGTCGACGTACTCACCCGTCGCGGCGTTCAGGCCGTGACCGATGGGCAGGTTGCGGACCTTCTCCACGACGACGCCACCCTCAAGACCACCGTTGACGGCGATCTGCTTGAGCGGGGCCTCCAGCGCGAGCTTGACGGCGTTGGCGCCGGTCGCCTCGTCGCCCGTGAGCTCCAGCTTGTCGAAGACGGCCGAGGCCTGGAGGAGGGCGACGCCACCACCGGCGACGATGCCCTCTTCGACGGCGGCCTTCGCGTTGCGAACGGCGTCCTCGATGCGGTGCTTGCGCTCCTTGAGCTCGACCTCGGTGGCGGCACCGGCCTTGATGACGGCCACGCCGCCGGCCAGCTTCGCCAGGCGCTCCTGGAGCTTCTCGCGGTCGTAGTCCGAGTCGCTGTTCTCGATCTCGGCGCGGATCTGGTTGACGCGACCGGCAACCTGCTCGCTCTCGCCCGCACCGTCGACGATGGTCGTCTCGTCCTTGGTGATGACGACCTTGCGGGCGCGGCCGAGCAGGTCGAGACCGGCGTTCTCCAGCTTGAGGCCGACCTCCTCGGAGATGACCGTGCCGCCCGTGAGGATGGCGATGTCGTTCAGCATGGCCTTGCGGCGGTCGCCGAAGCCCGGGGCCTTGACGGCGACGGACTTGAACGTGCCACGGATCTTGTTGACGACGAGGGTGGAGAGCGCCTCGCCCTCGACGTCCTCGGCGATGATCAGCAGCGGCTTGCCGGACTGCATGACCTTCTCCAGCAGCGGAAGGAGGTCCTTCACGTTGCCGATCTTGCTGTTGACGATGAGGATGTACGGGTCGTCCAGCGCGGACTCCATACGCTCCATGTCGGTCGCGAAGTACGCCGAGATGTAGCCCTTGTCGAAGCGCATGCCCTCGGTGAGCTCAAGCTCCAGGCCGAAGGTCTGCGACTCCTCGACCGTGATGACGCCTTCCTTGCCGACCTTGTCCATCGCCTCGGCGATGAGCTCGCCGATCTGGGTGTCGGCGGCGGAGATGGAGGCCGTCGAAGCGATCTGCTCCTTGGTCTCGACATCCTTCGCCTGCTCCAGGAGCGCGGCGGAGACGGCCTCGACGGCCTTCTCGATGCCACGCTTCAGGGCCATCGGGTTGGCACCGGCGGCAACGTTGCGCAGGCCCTCACGAACCAGCGCCTGCGCGAGGACGGTCGCGGTCGTCGTACCGTCACCGGCGACGTCGTCCGTCTTCTTCGCGACCTCCTTGACGAGCTCGGCGCCGATCTTCTCGTACGGGTCCTCCAGCTCGATTTCCTTCGCGATGGAGACACCGTCGTTGGTGATCGTGGGGGCGCCCCACTTCTTCTCAAGGACGACGTTGCGGCCCTTGGGGCCAAGGGTGACCTTGACGGCGTCGGCGAGCTGGTTCATGCCACGCTCGAGGCCGCGCCGGGCCTCCTCGTCGAACGCGATGATCTTGGCCATGTGAAGTGGTCCTCCCAGGACGGGGTGGATTTCTCCGGACCGGTGGTCGGTGCCCGCGACGGACGGCCCGAGAATGCGGAGGATTCCTTACCCCCGCACCCTTCGGACCTCACCTACCTGGTCCAAGTTTCTGTCACTCTCACTGGGAGAGTGCTAACGCCAATGATTAGCACTCGACCCCTGCGAGTGCAAGCGGCTACCACAGATCCTGGCGGGAACAGCACGCCGTGGGCCGGATGCCGGGCGTCCGGCGCCGGACGCACCAAGGGCCCGTACCCCTTGTGACGAGGTACGAGCCCTGAGCGCGTGAGTATCGGTAGTGCGTCTGTGGCCGATCGCGCCGAGATCAGACGGCGAGCTTGACCATGTCCGCCTGCGGACCCTTCTGGCCCTGCGAGATCTCGAACTCGACTCGCTGACCCTCTTCAAGGGTGCGGTAGCCGTCCATCTGGATCGCGCTGTAGTGGACGAAAACATCCGCACCACCGTCGACCGCGATGAAGCCGTACCCCTTCTCCGCGTTGAACCACTTGACGGTGCCCTGAGCCATGCCTAACTCCCCTATTACTGGCCCTTGCGCGGGACCGCACTTCGCGGCCCCGGGTCAGACCCCACCCGCCGACAGGAACGCGGTAGGTGTGCGCCGAAGCGCGTCGACCGCGGCTGAATGTATCCGCCCAACTGCCCTCTGCAACAGGTCAATCGGACGAGAATTCTGCGCACGCCTGAACGCCCGGATCGGTCAACTACCGTGATTCCAGGGCAAGTCGGGCCGGACATAGTGTGCGCATCGGCGGCAAAAGGCTCGCGGGCGCGGCCCGCATCTTCTCTCGTTCTCATATGCGCGGGGCACAGGCGGAGAGCGGGGCTTCCCCTACTCTACCTCTTTCAACCATAGAGAATTGCCCCCTCCGCTTGTGAGCGGAGAGGGCAACTTGGGTGAACGGGAGGGCGGTTGACCGCCCCTCGCGGGATCAGCCGCCCGCGACGGCCGGGATGATCGAGACGCCCGCGCCGTCCGGCGTGGCCGTCTGGAGGCCGCTCTCGAAGCGCACGTCGTCGTCGTTCACGTACACGTTCACGAAGCGGCGCAGCTTGCCCTGGTCGTCCAGGACGCGGGCGGCGATGCCGGTGTGGTTCTTCTCCAGGTCGGCGATGACCTCGGACAGGGTGGCGCCCTCGGCGGTGACCTCGGACTCGCCGCCGGTGTACGTGCGGAGGATGGTGGGGATGCGGACCTTGACGCTCATGGTGTTCAGCCTTCCGTTGCGTACGTCGTACGGGTCGAGGGTGTCAGCGGGCCAGGCCGGCGTCGCGGAACGCGTCCAGGCTCGGCCGGATGGTCGCGGAGGGGCCCGTGGTCGGGGCCACCGCGTCCAGCGTCTTGAGACCGTCTCCCGTGTTGAGCACGACCGTGGTGAGCGTCGGGTCCAGCAGACCGGCCTCGATGAGCTTCTGCGTGACGCCGACGGTCACGCCGCCCGCGGTCTCCGCGAAGATGCCCTCGGTGCGGGCCAGGAGCTTGATCGCGTCGACGACCTGCTCGTCGTTCACGTCCTCGACGGCGCCGCCCGTACGGCGGGCGATGTCCAGGACGTACGGGCCGTCCGCCGGGTTGCCGATGGCCAGCGACTTGGCGATGGTGTTCGGCTTCTGCGGCTTCACGACGTCGTGACCGGCCTTGTACGCGGTGGAGACCGGCGAGCAGCCCTCCGCCTGGGCGCCGAAGATCTTGTACGGCCTGTCCTCGACGAGGCCGAGCCTGATCAGCTCCTGCAACCCCTTGTCGATCTTCGTGAGCTGCGAGCCCGAGGCGATCGGGATGACGATCTGGTCCGGCAGCCGCCAGCCGAGCTGCTCGCAGATCTCGTACGCGAGGGTCTTGGAACCCTCGCCGTAGTACGGGCGCAGGTTGACGTTGACGAAGCCCCAGCCCTCGCCGAGCGGGTCGCCGATGAGCTCGGAGCAGAAGCGGTTCACGTCGTCGTAGTTGCCCTCGATGCCGACGAGCTCGCCCCCGTACACGGCGGCCATGACGACCTTGCCCTGCTCCAGGTCGTGCGGGATGAACACGCAGGAGCGGAAGCCGGCCCGCGCGGCGGCGGCGCCGACCGCGCCGGCCAGGTTGCCGGTGGAGGAGCAGGAGAGCGTCGTGAAGCCGAAGGCACGGGCGGCCTCGACGGCGATGGCGACGACGCGGTCCTTGAAGGAGTGCGTCGGGTTGCCGGAGTCGTCCTTGACGTACAGACCGCCGGTGACGCCGAGCTCACGGGCCAGGTTGTCCGCCTTGACCAGCTTCGTGAAGCCGGGGTTCAGGCTGGGCTTGGTGGCCACGTCGGCGGGGACGGGCAGCAGCGGGGCGTAGCGCCAGATGTTCTCCGGGCCGGCCTCGATGCGCTTGCGCAGCTCCTCGGGGCTTCCGGTCGGGAGGTCGTACGCCACTTCCAGCGGGCCGAAACACAGCTGGCAGGCGAAGATCGGGCCGAGCTCGAAGCGCTCCCCGCACTCGCGGCAGGAGAGGGCGGCGGCGGGGCCGAGGTCTACGGGAGTGGTGTTCCGAGCGGCTTCGGCGGCCCGAGTGGCTTCGGTGGTCTGCACAGCCATGATGGCGAGGTCCTTCCTCATCTTCCCCGCGACGGCTTTCGCCACGAGACGGAATTGGCACCTTCCCGACCTGACCTCGCGGTCGTTCGGGGGGTTGCCGGGACTTCAACGGGCCGTTTCCCTCTGTCCCTCTGGATGAGCGCTATGACTCCGGGTGCCGTGCGTACGGCCCGGGTGTTTGTGTGCGTACAGACCCCGACATGCGACGGTCGTCCGCGTTGTTCAAGACTGTAACCGAACCCCCGGACGGGCGTGCCAGCCGTCCGGACCGCGAGATAGATCACAGATGTCTCCAGGACTGAGGAGTGACGGGCGTGCTGGAAGAGGTGGAGCGCTGGCTGAGCACGCGGTCCTGGACCGCCGCCGACCGCCCGCTGGAGCAGCTGCTCGCCGCCAAGGCCGCCCGTGGCCAGACCGTCAGCGTCGTCCTGCCCGCCCTGAACGAGGAGGCGACGGTCGGCCGCATCGTCGACACGATCCGCCGGGACCTGATGGGCCCCGGCGCACCCCTGGTGGACGAACTGGTGGTGATCGATTCCGGCTCGACCGACCACACGGCGAAGGAGGCCGCGGAGGCGGGCGCCCGGGTGGTGCACCGGGACGAGATCCTGCCGCGCGTTCCGGCCGTGCCCGGCAAGGGCGAGGTGCTCTGGCGGTCGCTCCTGGTGACCACGGGCGACGTCGTCTGCTTCGTGGACGCGGACCTGAAGGACTTCGACGCGTCGTTCGTGTCGGGCATCGTCGGCCCGCTGCTCACCGACCCCGGCGTGCACTTCGTGAAGGCGACGTACGACCGCCCGCTGGACGGGGCAGCCGGTCAGGGCGGCCGGGTCACCGAGCTGATGGCCCGCCCCCTCCTCAATCTCCACTGGCCCCAACTGGCCGGATTCGTACAGCCGTTGGGCGGGGAGTACGCGGTCCGCCGCTCCCTCCTGGAGCGGCTGCCCTTCCCCGTCGGATACGGGGTCGAGCTCGGCCTGCTCATCGACTCGCTCCACACGGTCGGGCTCGACGCGCTCGCCCAGGTGGACGTGGGCGTGCGCATCCACCGCCACCAGGACGGCCAGGCCCTGGGCCGGATGGCCGCCGCGATCTACCGCACGGCCCAGCTCCGGCTCTCCCGGGGCCATCTGATCCGCCCCGCACTCACCCAGTTCGAGCGCGTCGGCACCGCCTTCGTCCCCCGTACACACCCTGTGGACACGGAGGAGCGCCCGCCGATGCGGGAGATCGCGGAGTACGCGGAGCGGCACGCGGCCTGAATCGGCGGACCGCCGCCCGAATCATCGGCATGCCGCCCCGTACGCACGTTTGAGGGGATCGCGGACCGGCTAGGTTTCGCCACATGGCTTCCCAGTACGACCCTCCGCGGTCCCCCGCCGCCGCCCAGGTCCTCGTCGCGTCGAACCGCGGCCCGGTGACGTACGCCCTGGGCGACGACGGGGAGCTGACCGCCAAGCGCGGCGGCGGCGGCCTGGTCTCCGGGCTCTCCGCGATCGGCCCGGACGCGGACGCGCTGTGGGTGTGCTCCGCACTCGGCGAAGGAGACCGGGAGGCGGTGCGCCGCGGGGTCGGCGAGCCGGGTGTCCGCATGCTCGACATCGACGCGGACACGCACACGGCCGCGTACAACGGCATCTCGAACTCGGTCCTGTGGTTCGTCCACCACCTGCTCTACCAGACCCCGGTGGAGCCCGTCTTCGACGCGGAGTTCCGGCGCCGGTGGGCTGCGTACGAGGCCTACAACCTGGCCTTCGCCGAGGCCCTGGCCCAGTCGGCGGCCCCGAACGCCACCGTCCTCGTCCAGGACTACCACCTCTGCCTCGTCCCCGGGATGCTCCGCGCGCTCCGCCCCGACCTGCGCATCGGCCACTTCTCGCACACCCCGTGGGCCCCGGTCGACTACTTCCGGCTGCTTCCCGACGACATCGCCGAGCAGCTCCTGCGGGGCATTCTCGGCGCGGACCGGGCGGCCTTCCTCACCCGCCGCTGGGCGGACGCGTTCACGGCGTGCGCGCTGGAGATCCTCGGCGAGGAGGCCCTCGACGGCAAGCGGATCGGCGTCCACGGCCTCGGCGCCGACGCTGACTTCCTGCGCGAGCGCGCACACCGGCCGGACGTCGAGGAACGTCTGACCTCCCTCCGCGAGCAGGTCGGAGGCACCGACCGCCGCACGATCGTCCGCGTCGACCGCACCGAGCTCTCCAAGAACATCGTGCGCGGCCTCCTCGCGTACGCACACCTCCTGGACACCCGCCCCGAATGGCGGACCCGCGTCGTGCACATCGCCTTCGCCTACCCCTCCCGCCAGGACCTGGCCGTCTACCGCGACTACACGGAGTCGGTGCAGCGCATCGCCGACGACATCAACTCCGAGTACGGGACGCCCACCTGGACCCCGGTGGTCCTGCACGTCAAGGACGACTTCGCCCGCTCGCTCGCCGCGTACCGGCTCGCCGACGTCGCCCTGGTCAACCCGATCCGCGACGGCATGAATCTGGTCGCGAAGGAGATCCCGGTGGTCTCGGACGAGGGCTGCGCGCTGGTCCTGTCCCGGGAGGCGGGCGCGTACGAGGAACTCGGCGCCGACGCGATCGTCGTCAACCCGTACGACGTGACGGGCACGGCCGACGCGCTCCACGAGGCGCTGACGATGGAACCGGCGGAGCGCGCGGAACGCACGAAGCGCCTGGCCGCGGCTGCGACGGCACTGCCCCCGCAGCAGTGGTTCCTGGAACAGCTGGAGGCCCTGCGCGGCTGAGCCCGCTGCCCCGGGCACGCCGAAGGCCCGGGACTCTCGCGAGTCCCGGGCCTTCGGATCCTGCACAGTAGCGGGGACAGGATTTGAACCTGCGACCTCTGGGTTATGAGCCCAGCGAGC
>NZ_JBSGZD010000040.1:0-40523 GCF_053610825.1 Streptomyces sp. NPDC054863
TTCCGGGTGCGGCCCCTTCCGCGTGCGCCGTTACGCCGTCGCGGCCCGCACCAGCGCCCGCACCAGGTGTACGTTCTCGGGCGCGGCCCCGCCCGGGTAGGCGAACAGGCGGCGGTTGTAGCCGTACGCGATCCGGTTGCGAGGGTCGGCGAACGCCTGGGAGCCGGCCGCCCCGCTGTGCCCGATCGTCCCGTGGCCGAGCACCGGGTACTTCTCGGCGGACAACGCCCCGAAGCCCACCGCGAACACCGACCGGCTGCCGCCCACCAGGTCGGCGCCGTCGGACTGGATCTGCCCGAACTCGGCGAGGGTGTCCGGGGTCAGCAGCGCACCCTGCTCCAGGCCGTCGCCGAGGATCGCCCGGTACATCCCGGCGAGCCCGCGCGCGGAGCCGACACCGCCGAACGACAGCTGGCCGCCTGCCCGCAGGGCGTACGAATTGCCCGCCTCGACGATGTCGGTGGGCTTCTCGGCATTCAGGTTGAAGGCGATGCCGGTGAGGGAGTGCCGACCGCCCGGGTTCGCGGCGATCTCCGCCTGCTGGGCGACGGTCGGCGCCATCGGCAGGGTGTCCAGCACCCGCCCGGCCTCCGGGTCCGGCAGCCCGACGAAGAAGTCGAGACCGTACGGGGCGCGGACCCGCTCCTCGTAGATCTCCTGGATCGTCCGCCCGGTGACCCGCCGCACCACCTCACCGGCGAGCGCGCCGATGACGTACGCGTGATAGCCGACGGCGGTGCCGGGCCGCCAGTACGGGCGCTGTCCGGCCAGGCGTTCCGCGATCGCCCGGTCGTCGGCCAGCTCCTCGGCGGTGAACCCGGTGTCCGCGCCGACCACCCCGGACCGGTGCGCGAGAAGCTCGCGCACCGTCAGCCGGTCCTTCCCGTGCACCCCGAACTCCGGCCAGTAGTGGGCCACTTCACGGTCCAGGTCGAGTATCCCGTCCTGCACCAGCAGGGCCACCACCAGGTAGACGGCGCCCTTCGTCGACGAATAGACCGGAGTCAGTGAATCGGCCTCGATCTGCGGGCCGCCCCAGATGTCCACGACCAGCTCGCCGCGCACGTAGGCGGCGAGTTGGGCGGAGTGGCCCCGACCCTCGTCCGGGTTGTCGAGTGCTGCCGCGAACTCCTCGCGGACGTCCTCGTAGCCCGCGGCGACGGTTCCCTCGACTTCGATCCCGCTCATGCTGATCAACTCCCCGATGGTGGTGCTTGGTACCTGCACTTGCCTGCACGGGGGTCAAGCACCCGTCGCCGCGAGCTATTCCGGACCCGGCTGTCCATTTCATCGGGACGTTACGTACAGGGCCCGCGCGACCTGCGCGAACTCGCCCTTCGGGTGCGCACGGAACAGCGGCTGCGTACCGAACAGCACGACGCTCGTGCCGTGCGCGGACGTGCCGCTGACGACGGACGGCTGTCCGGCGGCGTCCTGCGGCCCGCCCCTGCCGTCCTCGCCCGCACGCCAGTGCCCGGACACGAGCGGATTGCCGCCCGCCTTCGCGTACGACTGGTCGGCCCTGACACCCTTCCCGAGCCCCGTGAACCAGGTGGGCGAGAAGACGAAGGTGTGCGCGGGCGCTCCGGCGGTGACGGGGCTGGCCGACGCGTTGTCCACCTTCACGACGCCGTTCGCGTCGCCGTTGCCGTGGACGGCCTTCGCGGCGATGAGCCCGGCGTCCGCGTTGAGCTTGGCACCGTCGCCGCCGAGCCCGACCAGCCCGTGCTCCTTGAGGAAGCCGTCGAGCCCCGCCTTCGCGGCAGGCTTCAGCTTCCCGTACTCCAGGTCCGCCGACACGTACAGGGTGTCGACGCCCTTCCACCCGAATCCCGCGTTGAGCACGTCCGTGGACACGGGCGTCACGTCGAAGCCCATCTCGCGCAGCGAGAACAGCTCACCGGGGGAGACGGCGGCGGCGACCCGGGTGCGTGCGATCGGTGCGACGCCCTTGGCCCGCGTGGCATGGAACGCGACTCCGTACCGGTCCGCCAGTCGTACGGCCTTCCCGCGCGCGGAGCCCGGCACGACGGCGGTCCCGTCGGCGGCCCGCCGCACCTTCACGCCGTCCGCGAGGAGGGAGTTGAGCGCGGTCACTTCCTTGGGGTCGTCGAGCCGCAGCCGCAGATCGCCCCACGGTGCGACGTACCCGGTCGCCGAAGCGGCGTGCACGGTCCGGCCCGGAACGTCGACCTTCCCGGACTTCACCTTGTCGACGCTCGCCCCCCACAGCAGCCCGAGGCTCCACCCGGAGATGTCGTACATCGCGGAGACGTCCGCGCTGATGTCCCGCCCCTCGGCCAGAATCACATTCGCCAGGCCGCGCTTGGGCTGCATCATGTCGACGACGTACGACCCGGCCGGATAGCTCTTCCCGCCGAGCCGGAACCCGCGCAGCGCCCGCTCCACCGACACGTCGTTGGCGACGAGATGGTCCACGAGCCGCGCGGCGGCCACGGCGGACCGCTGCCCGCTCCCGCCCGGAATCACATAAGCGCTCGGGAACTCGGTCGTGTAGACGTCCTCGGGCCCGATCCCCGGCACACCCGGCACGGTCTCCTCGGAGACCGGCACCTGCTCGGCCCCGGCCGCACCGCGCCGGAACGTCTCGATCTGGTCGGCGATCACCGAAGTACGGTTCGTGGAGGTGTAGTGGAGGGCCGCCTTGATGGCGGCACCCGCGATGTCCGTGTTGACGGCCGACCGGCGGCGCAGCTCCGCCTCCGGCTGCGAGTCGTACTCCTCGTTGTTGACCTGCAGCGGGATCTCGATGGTGTGCGTGGCGACCGCGCCCTGGAAGGGCATGTACTGCGGGGTGAAGACGGGCGGCCAGTCGTCCCAGCCCTCCTTCTGGTCCCGGAAGGGAATGATCACGGGGTCCACGCCGTCCTTGGCGGGCGTGTACCCGAGGCCGTTGACGGCCTTCTCCATGCCCAGCGCATTGGCGTAGCTGTTCTTCAGGAAGAGGTCGTACTCGTAGTTCTCGCCGTGCGGCGGGGTGGTGGGCTCGATCAGCGTCCCGTTCACATACCCGTGCATGTCGAGCATGACCGCGGGCTGCTTGTCGATGGCGATCTGCCGGATCGCACGGGCCTCGGGCTGCGTGGCCGTGATGAAGTCGCGGTTGATGTCGAACCCGTTGGAGTTCGGCCGGGTGCCGGCGATGCGCCCGTCGGGGTTGGCCGTCACATTGATGTAGATCCGGTTCTGCGCGAGGAGGCGGGCCGTCTTGGCGTCGTTCGCCTTCGCCAGCTCTTCGATGAGCTTCAGGGAGGCGTCCGTCCCCTCCCACTCGTTCCCGTGAATGTTGTTGTTGATGAAGACGGGCGTCTTGTACGCGTCCTTGATCCGCCGGTCCTTGGCGGCGGATGCGGGCTCGTTCTCGATCCGCTCCCGCATCCGCTCCTGCTCACGCGACTGCTTCGCGCTCTCGGGCGCGGTCACGGTGACCAGGTACAGGTCGTGCCCGCCGGCCGACTTCCCGGCCACTTCCACACTCACCCGGTCCCCCAGCTTCTGGAGGGAGTTCAGCTTCGGGGCGATGGAGTGGTACGGGGTGAGCCCGAGCTTGATCGACTTGTCGGCGGGGTTGGGCGCGGGCACGGTGAGCGCGGTCCGCCGGGGGTACCCACCCCGGCCGTGCCGAAGCTCCGGCGCCCCGCTGTCGAGAGCCCGCGCGGCGGAACCGGCGGAGCCCTTCGCCGCCGCCCCCTCCTTCAACTCCTGCGCCACCGGGACGCCTCCACGGTGGTGCGGCCCGTCCCCCTTGCCCCCGGGGCCGGGCCGGGCGGCGGCCGGAGCGGGCGCGAGCAGTGCGGCACCGGCGAGTGCGGCGATGGAGACGAGAACAGGTCTGGGTATGCGGTGTCGGGTGGGACCCATGCGCGAACGTACCTCCGGAGTGGGGCGGAAGATCGGTACGCAGGGGTCTACCGTCTCAACCCCCTTGAGAACAAGGGGTTATGGCTTGCCCGCCCGCCACGCCCGGCAACTCCCCCCACCCCTAGGACCTGGTTGCGCCGGCGCATCCCTCGCCCGAGCCCGCGGTTACCGGCCCGCTGCGGTCGTACGGGTCGAGCTCGGGTCCGCCGCTCGTCGCGGCGGGCCCGAACTCCGGGCGGAAGTAGGCGATGTTGCTGCCACAGCCGCCGTTGGTCATGTTCACCTTGTACGAGACGAGGGAGAAGGTCCCGGGCGAGGTCCGCACCTTGGCGGGGTCGTCCCAGCTCAGCACCACCTCGCGCCGCACGATCGTCCGTACGACCTCGGTGCTGCCCGCCGCCGCCCGCACCACCGGGTACACGTAGGTGACATCGGTGCTCACCCGGAGGGCCCCGCGCTCGCCCTCCCGGTAGGTGATCCGTCCCCGCGTCCTGATCACGTCCCCGACGAGCCGCGCCCGCTCCTGGTCGAACCGGCTGAAGAGCAGCAGCGGGTCGTTCTCCTTGCTCGGCGAGCGGAACGCCTTGCTCAGGAAGTCCTGCACGTCGCTCTGCTGCGGGTTGATCAGTGCGGTCGCCCTCGTGGGGTGCGCGCCGCGCAGTACGCCCGGATCGAGGTGGGACGCGGCGAGGAAGTCCCGGGTCCGGTCGAGGGCTTCCGCGACCTGGGCCGTACTCATCCACCCCGTGGCCCGGGCGGCGGGCACGGTGATTCCGGCCGTGCCGTCCGCCCAGCGCGCGGCGGGCGAACCCCGGAACGGGTCGTCCAGGGTGCCCCGTCGGGCCGAGCCCCCGGGCGGCGCCTCGGACGGCCGCGCCGACTCCGCGGCGAGCGGGCTCTGATCCGCACTCCCGCCGCCGAACCATCCGGCGAGCGTCCCCGGCACCAACGCCACGACCAGCAGAGCCAGTGCGGCCAGCAGTCCGACCACGTGCCAGGCCCTGATGCGCCGTGGTCGGGCCGGCGAGTGCGCCCGCCACGCCGCCGGGTCCGCGGGCTGCTCGCGCAGCCGCCGTGTCACCACCCGGGCCCGCGCGGACGGCTCCTTGGGCGCGTCCGGCACCCCGTTCACCGAGTCCCGGAGAAACCGCTCCCACTCCTCGTCGGAAACCGACGAGCCGTCCTGCTCCCCACCCGTACCCACGCCGAATCTCCCCCTGTCGCCCCCGGATCCACCGCATGATCGCACGGCGTCCCCGGCGCCCCTCCCGAAGGGCTCACCGCATGCGCATCCGCTCTCCCTGCTCCGGCGCGAAGGGCGGGCGGTAGTCGTCGCCGGGGTCGGACTTCAGCTGGTCGGGGAGGAGGACGACACGGGCCGTGTCCGCCAGGTCGAAGACCGTGTCGGGGCCGAGCCGTGCGCTCTGCGCGGCCGTCCGTGAGCCGTTGGCTCCGCCGTACACGCCGATGCTGTCGCACAGCAGCACGATCTCCTGCGAGTCCACCGCACACACCGCGAGTTTCACGGCGGGTTCCGGCAGGGGCCCGGTCAGCGCCGTGCGATAGGTGAAGTGCACGCTGGACTTCAAGGTTTCCCGCTCCGGCGGCAGGATCTCCCACTTCGTGACCCTGACCGTGAGCGGGTACGTCTCCTCCCCGCGTACGACGGTGACTTCGGACGCCGCGGGGCCGTGCGCGTCTCTCTCACCGTCCGACGGGGAGCCGCACCCACTGCTGAGGGCGGCCACCACCACCGTGCAGACACCCGCCACCACCCGCGCCGCCGTGCCCGCCCGGGCTCTTGCCCGCCGACCCATCGCCACCCCGCCCGTCCCCGTCGCCACCTGCCCGGAGCGGGCAGCCTAGCGAGGTTGCAGCCCCGGGCCCGCAGGAACGGCCGCAGGTACGCCCCATAGGGTTGTGGCCATGAGCGATCTCGGGGTGGGCTTCAAGTACTTGGCCAAGGGCCAGCGGTGGATGACGCAGCACGGCCGCAGCTACGGCCTCGGGCTGCTGCCCGGTCTCGTGACGCTCGTGCTGTACGCCGCCGCGCTGTTCGGCCTCGTCGCCTGGTCGGACGATTTCGTCGCGTGGGCGACCCCGTTCGCGGACGGGTGGGGCGAGACCTGGCTGACGATCTTCCGGGGGCTGCTGCGCGTCCTCCTCTTCGCGCTGGCGCTCTTCCTCGCCGTGATCACCTTCACCGCCGTGACGCTCCTCGTCGGGCAGCCGTTCTACGAGGCGCTGTCGGAGCGCGTGGACAAGTCCCGCTCGCCCGACGGCACCGCCCCCGAGTCCGGGCTCTCGCTGATGCGCGAGCTGTGGATCTCGGCGCGCGACAGCGTCCGGGTGCTGCTGCGCGTCCTGTTCTACGGGGTCGTTCTCTTCGCCTGCGGCTTCATTCCGGTGATCGGGCAGACCGTCGTGCCCGTCCTCGGCTTCTGCGTCTCCGGCTACTTCCTCACCGAGGAGCTGACCGCCGTCGCCCTCCAGCGCCGTGGCATCGAACTCAAGGAGCGCCTCGCCCTGTTGCGCAGCCGCCGCTCGCTGGTGCTCGGCTTCGGCGTGCCGCTGACCCTCGCCTACCTGGTGCCGTTCGTGGCGGTGTTCCTGATGCCGGGTGCGGTCGCCGGTGCGACGCTGATGGCCCGCGACCTGCTGGGCGAGCCGTCCGTGGACGACGGGAGCGACAGCGAGAACGGCGGCGGCGCGCCGGTCATCGCCGGGGGGCGGTAGACGGTACGTCGGCCAGGGTGAGGCCCGGCGTCCGCCCGTCGGCCTGCGCCAGCAACGCACCGTCAGGACCCCACACCGCACTGCGTCCGCACGTGTCGTACGGGCCGGCCTGCCCGACGTGGTTGGCCAGGGCCACGTACAGGCCGAAGTCCTTCGCCAGGGCGGGGTACACGGCGGCGATCTCGCGCTCGCCGTTGCCCCGGCCGTACAGCGAACTCGCCAGGTACACCGTGCAGTTGTCGGCTGCGGCGCGTTCCGCGATCTCGGGGAAGTGGTTGTCGAAGCAGGTGGCGAGGGCGAAGCGGACGCCGTCCAGCTCGAAGCGGCCGTCCGTGGTGCCCGCGCGGAAGACCTCGTCCTCACCGGTGTGCAGGTGCTGCTTCGCGTACCGGGCCAGCAGCTCGCCGCCCGGCCCGTACACGTGACTCATCAGCAGCCCGTCGGCCGCGCAGTTCACCACGGCCGCGGTGCCGGCCGCCCGGCAGGCGTCCCGGACCGGGTCCAGACGCGGGTCGTCGGGGGCCGTCCAGAGGGTGGGATCGGCTGCCAGCGAGGCCAACTCGTAGCCGGGCACGGCCAGTTCGGGGAAGACGGCGATCTGCGCTCCGGCCGCACCCGCCTCCCGTACGAGATCCGCCAGGGCGGCGGCGTTGCCCGCGACATCGGCGGGGCGGGACGTGAGCTGGGAGACGGCGATACGCATGGGGTCGGATTGTTCCAGCATCCGGAAAGGCCTTGATCGGCGGGGTGCCGGGGCGGACGATCATCCCATGACCGAAGTGACAGCCGTCGCAGTGATCACCCTCCTCGCCGTCATCAGCCCCGGCGCGGACTTCGCCATGGTCGTCCGCAACAGCTACCTCTACGGCCGTGCGACGGGCCTGCTCGGGGCGGCCGGGGTCGCGGCAGGCGTGCTGGTCCACGTCACGTACACCATGCTCGGCGTGGGGCTGCTGATCGCCTCGTCGACCGCCCTCTTCACGGCGATCAAGCTGCTCGGCGCGGCCTACCTCGTCTACATCGGGCTGCGGACCTTCTTCGCGAAGAACGACCTGGACGTCGACCTGGAGAACGGCGCGAAGCACACCCTCTCGCCGCTCGGCGCCCTGCGCACCGGCTTCCTCACCAACGTCCTCAACCCGAAGACGACCCTCTTCGTCGTGTCGACGTTCACGCAGGTCGTGGGCCCGGAGACGGCGCTCTGGCAGCAGGCGGGCTACGGGCTCTTCATGTCGGTCGCGCACTTCGGGTGGTTCGGACTCGTCGCGCTGTTCTTCTCCGACAGCAGGCTGCGCAGCGCGATGCTGCGCCGCCAGAAGGCGCTGAACCGGGGGATCGGATCGGTGCTGGTGGGGCTCGGAGTGACACTGGGTCTCGCCCGCTGAGCCCCACCAGCCGGTGGGCGGAGGCTACTCGGCCGCCGCCACCCGCAGGATCTCCCGGATCTGCGCGACGATGTCCGACCGGTTCTTCACGAACACCGGATCGGTGATCTCCGTGCGGTTCGCCTCGTCGAACTCCAGCACCGGCGTGTGCAGATGGCCGCCCGGGGTCTTCAGTCCGAGCCGGTCGCGCAGCAGGGTCGCCCGGTAGGCGATCTCGTTGGAGAGGTAGTCGCCGCCGCCCCCGGCCCGCGCCGCCGAGCCCGGTGTGGGCCCGTCCGGCCGCACCACGGCCCCGGCCCCGCCCGCCGGGACCTCCGTCACCGAGGTGTTGTCGTACACCGGGAACGGGCCGGTGCGCGCCGCGACGATGCGTGCGTACGGGAGGGACGTCCGCGTCCACTGGGGCTGCGAGGCAGGATCGGAGACGGGGACGGGCCCGGTCCGCCCGACGTTCAGGTTGTCGCCGAAGCCGCCCCGCCACGCCCCGTTGAACCGCTCGACGTCGAAGCGGCCCGCCCGGCCCTGGCTGATGGTGGTGAACAGGTCGACGTGGGGGAGGTGCGGGCGCAGCGCACGCTCCACCTCGCCGGAGGCGAAGTCGTCCCAGCGGACCGGGAAGACGGCCGTCTCGACACGGGCGAGCCGTCCGTCGGCGGTACGGATCACGGTGCCGTCCAGTGCGAGGGCGGTGGCCCCCGACGGATTGCCGATCCGGATGTCGCGGTCCAGCGTGAACGGGTCGAAGCCTGTCACCAGTACCCGCTTCAGGCCCTTGGACCGCGCGTCGGGACCGGCGTCGAGGCCGGCGTCGAGTCCCGCGTCGGGACGGGAGCCGACGCCGGCGCAGTGCCCGGGGAAGCTGATGCCGTCCTGCCCGCGCGAGGACCGCTCCAGGCGCTCAAGGAGACGGTCCCTGTTCCGGTCGGAGAGCCCGAACCCCGGTGCCCAGGAGCGGAGTTCGCCGGTCATTGCCAGGCGGGCCCAGTACAGCGGGCGGTCGTCGCCCCGGCTCAGGTCGCCGCGTGCGGGCCCCCGGCCCTGTGCCCGGTCGACCGCCCGCCGCCACAGCTTCGCCCCGTCCTCTGCGACGGCCCGCTCGGCCGCCCGGTAGGAACCCGCCCGCCGGAGCGCACGGGCGAACTCCGGCGCCACCGCGTCGAATCCGCTGCGCCGCAGGATCTCCTGGGGCACGTCCCCGGCCAGCCGCTGTTCCTCGACGGTCGGGGCGCTCGCGGGGGCCGCCGCGGCGAGGGCGGATCCGGCGTGCGCCGGGGTCTGGACCGCGAGGGTGGCCAGGACGGTGGTGCAGGCGAGTGCGGAGAGCGTCAGGGCGGTCAACCGCCGCCGGGCACCTCGCGGGTGTGGGGGTCGTCGCACGCCGGGTCCTTCCGTGGTTCCGGGTCCCGGGGTCGCCGGGCCGAAGGTCCCGCCCAGTATCGGAGCCGGGGCGGGGGTGACGGAAGGGGACACCGTGACGAGTGCGTCGGCAGAGGTGCAGTGACCGGAACTGCGCGTACCGCTACGGGCGCTGCTGCGGCTGTCGCAGCAGCGCCAGGAAGTGGCGGAACGACCCCGGCATGTCCACCGACTCCGGGTCCAGCAGCCACTGGTACTGGAGCCCGTCCATCACGGCCACCAGCAGCGGAGCCGCCTGTTCCGGGGTGAGCCCGCTCGGCAGCCGCTCACCGAACTCGGCGCGCAGCGCCCCCGCCATTCCGCCGCGCACGGCCTGGTAGCGGTGGGTGAAGAAGTCCCGGGCCGGGTGCCCGTCGGTGACGCTCTCACCGAGCAGGGCGGAGAAGGTCTGGACGACGCCCGGGCGCATCGCGTTGTACTCGACCAGGGAGTCCATCAGGTCCAGGCGCCACGACTCGGGGCTGAGCGCGCCGCCGGTGTCCCACTGGTCCCGCTCCTCCAGCACGGCGACGAGCAGCGCGTCCTTGGTCGGGAAGTAGTGCAGCAGACCCTGCTGGGTCAGGCCCACGCGCTCGGCCACCGATGCCAGCGACGCCCCGCGGTAACCGCGCTCGGCGATCACCTCGAAGGCGGCCCGCAGGATCTCCGCCCGACGCTCCTCGCTCCTTGCCCTTGCCCTGGCCATGCCGGTGTCCCTTCCCCTGGGCGCTGCCGTTGTGATCTTGCCGGTCAGGACGGTACGCCATCCGCAAAAATCACGAAGAGATAACGAAGCCTACCGAATTACAGGTGGACGGAGTAACTATGGGGCGACAGCAGATCTCAATGAGGAGGTACGGCCGTGGCAGGCGAGCCCACCACCCGCAACACCCATGACGACCAGGTCCGCGAGGACGTCGTCAGTGCCGCACTCGGCAAGCTCGACCTCGACGCCAAGGCCCGGCTGCTGGCCGGCCAGGACATGTGGTCGCTGCCCGCACTTCCCGGGATCGGACTGGGGTCGCTGGTCTTCTCCGACGGCCCGATCGGGGTGCGCGGCGTCCGCTGGACCGCCGACGACCCGTCGATCGCCCTCCCGTCCCCGACCGCGCTCGCCGCGACGTGGGACCCGGAACTGGCCCGCCGGGCCGGCCGTCTCCTCGCCCAGGAGGCCCGCCGCAAGTCCGTGCACGTCCTCCTCGCCCCGACCGTGAACCTGCACCGCTCGCCGCTCGGCGGCCGGCACTTCGAGGCGTACTCCGAGGACCCGTACCTCACCGGAGCGATCGGTTCCGGTTACGTGAACGGCGTCCAGGACGGCGGTGTCGGCACCACCGTCAAGCACTTCGTCGCCAACGACGCCGAGACCGACCGCTTCACCGTCGACAACGTCATCGCCCCGCGCCCGCTGCGCGAGCTCTACCTCGCCCCCTTCGAGGCGATCGTCGAGAACGCCCACCCGTGGGGCATCATGTGCGCCTACAACTCGGTCAACGGCACCACCATGTCGGAGCACCACCACCTCCAGAACGAGGTGCTGCGCGGCGAGTGGGGCTTCGACGGCGCGATCGTCTCCGACTGGATGGCGGCCCGCTCCACCAAGGGCGACATCGAGGGCGGCCTCGACGTCGCCATGCCGGGCCCGCAGACCGTGTACGGCGAGGCGCTCGCCGGGGCCGTCCGCGCCGGTGACGTCGAGGAGTCCGTGGTCGACGAGGCGGTACGCAACGTGCTGCGGCTCGCCGCCCGCGTCGGCATTCTCGACGGCGCCCCGCCGGTCGTCCCCGAGCCCGCGCTCCCCGCCGCGATCGACGGCCAGGCGCTCGCCCGCGAGGTCGCCCACCGCGCCTTCGTCCTCGTACGCAACGAGGGCGGAGTCCTGCCCCTCGACCCGGCCCGCACCGGCACGGTGGCCCTCGTCGGCGCCGCCGCCCGCGATGCCCGGGTCCTCGGCGGCGGCTCCGCGACCGTCTTCCCCGAGCGCGTCGTCTCCCCGCTCGACGGTCTCCGTGACGCCCTCCCCGCCGACGCCCTCACCTTCACGCTCGGCGCCGATCCGAGCGACGAACTCGCCGTCGCCGACAGGGGCTTCGAGCTGCGCGCGGTCTGCCGCGACGAGGCGGGCAACGTCGTCGGCGAGGGCTCCCTGCCGGGCGGCCAGGTGCAGTGGATCGGCGACGACCTCCCCGAGGGCGCCACCCACGAGAACCTGCACAGCATCGAGGTCACCGGCACCTTCACGCCGCGCGAGGACGGCGGACACGTCTTCGGCACGCGGGGCCTGGGGGCGTACACCCTCAAGGTCGCGGGCGAGACCCTCTTCGACGGCGTCCAGCGGATGAGTGAGGGTGCGGACCCCTTCGAGGCGTTCTTCGGCGCGCCGCAGGAGCGCGGCCGGGCCACGCTGACCGAGGGCGTGCCGGTCGAGGTCTCCCTCACCCACACCCTCGACAGGAACACCGGCGCGCCGATCCAGGCCGTCATGTTCTCGCTCACCCACCTCGGCCCGCAGCGCGACGCGGACGAGCTGATCGCGGAGGCCGTGGCGGCAGCCCGTACGGCGGACACCGCGGTGGTCGTGGTCGCCACCACCGACCGCGTCGAGTCCGAGGGCTTCGACCGCAAGGACCTCGAACTCCCCGGCCGCCAGAACGACTTGGTGCACGCGGTCGCCGCCGCCAACCCCCGCACCGTCGTTGTCGTCAACTCCGGCTCGCCGGTGGAGATGCCGTGGCGCGAGGAGGTCGCGGCGGTGCTCCTCACCTGGTTCCCCGGCCAGGAGGGCGGCGCGGCACTGGCCGACGTGCTCCTGGGCGCGGAGGAGCCGGGAGGCCGCCTCCCCACCACCTGGCCGGTGTCCTTCGCGGACGTGCCGGTGACGGATGTCGTGCCGGTGGACGGTGAACTCCCTTACGCCGAGGGTGTGTTCATCGGGTACCGGGCGTGGGAGAAGGCGGGTGTGGCTCCTGCCTACGCCTTCGGGCACGGGCTCGGCTACACGACGTGGGAGTACGAGTCGGTGACGGTGTCGGGCACGACCGCCACGGTCCGCGTCCGCAACACGGGCACGCGGCCCGGTCGCGAGGTCGTCCAGGCGTACCTGGCGCCGGTCGCCGACACGGCCGAGCGGCCGGGGCGGTGGCTGGCGGGGTTCGCAAGCGTGACGGCTGCGGCGGGTGAGGTGGTCGAGGTCGCGATCGAGCTGCCGCGCAGGGCGTTCGAGATCTGGGACGAGGCGGCCGGTTCCTGGTCGCTGGTGAAGGGTTCGTACGAGGTCCAGGTCGGCCGGTCGATCGCGGACCGGAGGGTGTCGGCGGCGCTGCAGCGATAGGGCAGCGGTCACGGAGGGGGCGCGCCCCGCGTGGGGGGCCGCCCCCTTGCCCACCCGCCCCCCCCGGGGGCGGGGGCAAGCATTTAGGGGCGCGGGGAACTGCGCGACCAGCCACGACGCACCCGCACGAAGCGCTACACACCCGCACCCGTACCTGCCTACGCACGCGCACTCGGCTACGCACCCGCACAGTCGCGTACAGCGGAACGCACTTCCGCCCTATCCGCCCGCGTTCGCCCCCGCCACTCCCCGATAAGCCATCTCCGCCAGCCGCCCCTGCCCGTCCCTGCTGGGATGGAACCAGTCCCAGGGGCTCAGCTGCGTTCCGGTGAACGCGTAGTTGAAGACCGCGCCCCCGTCGAACCGGCACTTCGCGTCCTTGGCGCACACGTCCGCGAGCACGCGGTTGTACGACACCACCCGCTCCCGCACCGTGTCGCGCCGTGTCATCGCCCGCTCGTCCATCGCGTCCGCGTCACCGAGCATCGACTGGCAGATCCCCAGCTTCCACACCTGCTTGCCGAGCGGATTGCCCCGGCCCTGCGACCACAGCCTCTTGAGGTCCGGCACGCTCGCCACGTACACCTGCGTCCTGGGCAGTTCGGCGCGGAGCGTCCGCAGGGCCGACTCGAACGAGGTGCGGAAGTCCGCGACCGGCGTCATGTCCCGCACCGAGCTGCGGCACGCGTCGTTGGCGCCGGTCATCACCGTGACCAGTTCCGGCCGGTGCTCCACGGCCCGTTCCATCTGCTGCGGCAGGTCGGAGATGCGCGACCCGGACACCGCCACGTTCCAGCTGCGCTCCGCCGCGCCCCGGGCGCCCAGCAGCCGCCGCGCCAGGCTGTTCACCGCGGCGTCCGTGCCGGTCGCCCAGGACGCCTCCGGGCAGTCCGCCAGTACCGAACACGCGTCGAACCCACGTGTTATCGAATCGCCGACGGCAACGAGCGAGGACGGCGAACGGTCCCACGTGGGAGTGGGTTTCGGCGTCGGCCGCCCCGCAGCCTTCGTGGCGGGCCCCGAAGGCCCCTCGCCGCCCCCGCCGCAGCCGGCCGCCCCGCCGAGCATCAGCACTGCCAGCGCCGCCGCCCCCGCACGTGAACGGCGGTCGCGCCCCCGCCCGTTCCCACTGCCGTTCCGCATGCTCCGCTTCCCTCCGAAAAGCCCGGAAACCCCGGTATTTCCCCGCTCCCGGACCGACAGTACGTCACACCCCGGCGCACGCCGCACGGTAGCTTTTCCCCACGGCGCACCGCAGCAGCAGCACGACAGCGCCCACCCTCCGGCACCCCGTCCGAGTGGTACCGGTAAATTACATGACGTCACATACTGTCCCTTTTCATGAGATTCACTCCTGATGCTGTTTACTGTTGACAACCTCGGGAGCCGGCCAGGTGCGTCACCTCGACCGAATGGCCAGGGAGCACGAGGCCGCAGGTGTTGGCGAACCTCGACCCACACAGCAGGAGGTCCCGGTGACGACACGTGGAGTTCTCTACGTCCACTCCGCACCGCGCGCGATGTGCCCCCACGTCGAATGGGCAGTGGGTTCCGTACTCGGTGTGCGCGTCGGTCTCGACTGGATCAGGCAGCCGGCGGCGCCCGGCACCTGGAGATCCGAATTCTCCTGGCAGGGCAGGCCGGGTACGGCCTCCAAACTCGCGTCCGCCCTGCGCGGCTGGGAGATGCTGCGCTTCGAGGTGACCGCGGAACCCTGTCCGACGGCGGAGGGCGAGCGGTACAGCTCGACGCCGGCGCTCGGGATCTTCCACGCGGTGACGGGCATGCACGGCGACATCCTCATCCCCGAGGACCGGCTGCGGGCGGCGCTCGCGCGCTCCGTACGGGGTGAGAGCGATCTGGAGGCGGAGGTCTCCAGTCTGCTCGGCAAGCCGTGGGACGACGAGCTGGAACCGTTCCGCTACGCGGGCGAGGGAGCCCCGGTCCGCTGGCTCCACCAGGTGGTGTAGTTCTCCGCGGGTGTGTGGTGGCTGGTCGCGCAGTTCCCCGCGCCCCCAAAAGCAGATGGCCCGCCCCTCGCACGAGGGGCGGGCCATCTGCGTACGTACGAAAGACTCAGACCGTCCGGAACGCCAGCACCACGTTGTGGCCGCCGAACCCGAACGAGTTGTTGATCGCCGCGATCGTGCCCTCGGCCGGCAGCGCACGCGGCTTGTCGCGGACGATGTCCGCCTCCGCCGCCTCCGGGTCGAGGTCGTCGACGTTGATGGTCGGCGGGGCCGTCCGGTGGTACAGGGCGAGGACGGTGGCGACCGTCTCGATGCCGCCCGCACCGCCCAGGAGGTGACCCGTCATCGACTTGGTGGCGGAGACCGCGACGTGGTCCAGGTCGTCGCCCAGGACCTTGCGCAGCGCCTTGATCTCGGCGACGTCGCCCTGCGGGGTGGACGTCGCGTGCGCGTTGAGGTGCATGATCTCGGACGGGGCGAGGCCCGTCGCGTCGAGCAGCTGCTGGAGGGCGGCGGCGATGCCGCGGCCCGTCGGCTCCGGCTGCGCGATGTGGTGGGCGTCCGAGGACAGGCCCTGGCCGATGGCCTCGCAGTAGACCTTGGCGCCGCGTGCGGCGGCGTGCTCCGCCGATTCCAGGATGACGATGCCGGCGCCCTCGCCGAGGACGAAGCCGTCCCGGCCGGTGTCGTAGGGGCGGGAGGCCTTCTCGGGATCGTCGTTGTTCTTCGACATCGCCATCATGTTGGCGAAGGCGGCGATCGGGAGCGGGTGGATCGTCGCTTCCGTACCACCGGCGATGACGACGTCGGCGCGGCCGGAGCGGATCATCTCGATCGCGTAGCCGACGGCCTCGGCGCCCGACGCGCACGCGCTGACCACGGAGTGCACGCCCGCCTGGGCGCCCATCTCCAGGCCGACGTTGGCCGAGGGGCCGTTCGGCATGAGCATGGGGACGGTGTGCGGGGAGACGCGGCGTACGCCCTTCTCCTTCAGCACGTCGTACTGGTCGAGCAGGGTGGTGATGCCGCCGATGCCGGAGGACACGACCGCGCCGAGGCGCTCGGGGGCGATGTTCTGGTCCTCACCGGCCTTCGCGGTGAAACCGGCGTCGGCCCACGCCTCGCGGGCCGCGATGATCGCGAACTGCGCGGAGCGGTCCAGCTTGCGGGCGAGCGGGCGGGGCAGGACCTCGGACGGGTCCACCGCCGCCTGCGCGGCGATGCGCACGGGCAGCTCGGCGAAGCGCTCGCCCTCCAGGGGGCGGACGCCGGACCGGCCGGCCAGCAGACCTTCCCAGGTCGATGCGGCGTCGCCACCCAGCGGGGTTGTTGCGCCGATACCGGTGACGACCACGGTGCGATTGGTCGGGCTCACAGGAATTCTTTCTCCACGTGTAGAGGGGGAAGTGTTCACGGCGCCACCGCCGGGTGGCGAGTGCAGCGCTACAGGCCTGATCAGCCCTGGTGCTTCAGGATGTAGGCGGCGGCGTCGCCGACCGTCTTGAGGTTCTTGACGTCCTCGTCCGGGATCTTCACCTCGAAGCGCTCTTCGGCGGCGACGACGACCTCGACCATGGACAGCGAGTCGACGTCCAGGTCGTCGGTGAAGGACTTGTCCAGCTCGACGTCCTCGACGGGGATCCCGGCGATCTCGTTGACGATCTCGGCGAGACCCTTGAGGATCTCTTCCTGCGTGGCGGCCATGGTGGCGCTCCTTCGGTGTATGTGAATCAGAGGGTGCGGGCGGTGTCGGGTATGAAGCGACAAGTGCCCTAGGGGAGGGTAACGACCGTAGCGGCGTACACGAGACCCGCCCCGAAGCCGATGACGAGGGCGGTGTCCCCGCTCTTCGCCTGACCGGTCGCCAGGAGCCGCTCCATCGCGAGCGGGATCGAGGCGGCCGAGGTGTTGCCGGTGGTCTCGATGTCACGGGCGACCGTGACGTGCTCCGGCAGCTTGAGAGTCTTCACCATCGAGTCGATGATCCGCATGTTGGCCTGGTGCGGAATGAAGACGTCCAGGTCGTCGGCGGAGATCCCGGCCGCGTCCAGCGCCTGCTGGGCGACCTTCGCCATCTCGAAGACGGCCCAGCGGAACACCGCCTGGCCCTCCTGCGTGATGGCCGGGAACTTGATCTCGCCCGCGCTGTCCAGGGGCAGTTCGGAGACGTCGCCGACGTGGAACCTGTCCCAGGAGACCGTCTGCTTGATCGTCTCGGACTTGTCGCCCTCGGAACCCCACACGGTCGGGCCGATGTGCGGCTCGTCGGAGGGCCCCACGACGACCGCGCCCGCGCCGTCACCGAACAGGAAGGCCGTCGCGCGGTCCTCCAGGTCGGTGAGGTCGCTGAGCCGCTCCACGCCGATGACCAGCACGTATTCGGCAGAACCCTCGACGATCATGCCCTTGGCGAGGGTCAGGCCGTAGCCGAAGCCCGCGCAGCCGGCGGAGATGTCGAAGGCGGCCGGGCGGCCGGCGCCGATCTTGTGCGCGATCTCCGTCGCGACGGCGGGGGTCTGCTTGAAGTGCGAGACGGTGGAGACGATCACCGAGCCGATCTGCTCGGGAGAGATCCCGGCGTCGGCGATGGCCTTGCCCGACGCCTCGATCGACATCATCGCCACGGACTCCTCGTCGGAGGCCCAGTGGCGGGTGGCGATGCCGGAGCGCGAGCGGATCCACTCGTCGGACGAGTCGATCTTTTCGAGGATCACCTCGTTGGGCACGACCCGGGTGGGGCGGTAGCCGCCGACACCGAGGATGCGTGCGTACGGGGCGCCCTTGCTGGGCTTGATCTTCGACATGCTGCTCGCTCCTTACGCGCCCGCGTGCTCGGCGAGGAGCGCGCGGGCCGCGTCGAGGTCGTCGGGGGTCTTGAGCGCGAGGGTCTTGACGCCGGGCATGGCGCGCTTGGCCAGCCCGACGAGCGTGCCGCCGGGGCAGACCTCGACCATCGCGGTCGCACCCAGCTCCTGGAAGGTCTCCATGCACAGGTCCCAGCGGACCGGGTTGGAGACCTGGCTGACCAGGCGCGAGACGACCTCGGAGCCGGCGGCAACGGACTTGCCGTCGGCGTTCGAGACGTACGTCAGGGTGGGGTCGGACACCGTCAGGTCCTGGGCGGCCTTGCCGAGTTCGGCGACCGCCGGGGCCATGTGCGAGGTGTGGAACGCGCCCGCGACCTTCAGGGCCACGACGCGGCGCACGCCCTCCGGCTTGTCCGCCTCCAGGGCGGCGATCTGCTCGGCGGTGCCGGCGGCGACGATCTGGCCGGCGCCGTTCACGTTCGCCGGAGTCAGGCCGAGCCGCTCCAGGTGAGGGATCGTCACCTCGGGATCGCCGCCGAGCAGGGCGGCCATGCCCGTCTCGGTGACGGCGGCGGCCTCCGCCATGCCGAGTCCACGCGTCCGTACGAAACGGAGCGCGGCGTCCTCGGCCAGTACGCCCGCGAACACGGCGGCGGTGATCTCACCGACGCTGTGCCCGGCGACGGCGCCGACGCGGGAGATGTCACCGAGCGCGGACGCCGAGAGCAGACCGGCGGCGACCAGCAGCGGCTGGGCGACGGCGGTGTCACGGATGGCGTCGGCGTCGGCCTTCGTGCCGTAGTGGGCAAGGTCGAGCCCGATGGCGTCGGACCAGGCCGCAATGCGGTCGGCAGCGCCGGGAAGGTCGAGCCAGGGGGTCAGGAAGCCGGGCGTCTGAGCGCCTTGGCCGGGAGCGACGAGTACGAGCACCCTCACACTCTCTCTTGTGGGCGGCGTCTTCTGCCCGTGGGGACTGGGACGAAGAACCGTCGGGGGAATTGTTTGTATCCAACAAAAGTCTAGGCCGGAGAGTCACCGTCGGCCAGGCGCCCCAGGATCAGAGCGATACGAAGCGTGAAGGCCGACCGGACATCGGACGGTGACCAGCCGGTGACGTCCGTCACACGTCGCAGCCGGTAGCGCACGGTATTGGGGTGCACGAAGAGCATCCGCGCGGCCCCTTCGAGACTGCTCGCCTGCTCCAGATAGACGCTCAGCGTCTCCAGGAGCGCGGAGCCGGCCTCCTCCAGCGGTCTGTAGATCTCCTCCACCAACTGGTCCCTGGCAGCAGGGTCGGAGGCGATCGCCCGCTCCGGCAGCAGATCGTCCGCCAGGACGGGCCGCGGTGCGTCCTGCCAGGCGGTGCACGCCTTGAGCCCGGCGGCTGCCGCCTGCGCGGACTTCGTCGCCGCGAGGAGGTCCGGCACGATGGGCCCCGCGACCACGGGCCCGGCCGCGTACGGCCCGATCAGCGCCTTCGCGACGTGCAGCGGATTGTCGTTGCCGCCCGCGATGACGACCAGCCGCGAGCCGAGCACTCCGGTCAGCACCTGGAGCTTGGCGTGGCGCGCGGCCCGCCGGATCGCCTCCACCGTCAGCTCGGAGTCGCCGTCGGGGGCGGGGCCCAGGACGACACAGACGTGCTCCGGCGAATTCCAGCCGAGGGCGGCGGCCCGGGACACGGCCCCCTCGTCGGCCTCCCCGGACAGCACGGCGTTCACGACCAGCGATTCGAGACGGGCGTCCCAGGCCCCGCGCGCCTCCGCCGCCTGCGCGTACACCTGGGCGGTCGCGAAGGCGATCTCCCGCGCGTAGACGAGCAGCGCCTCCCGCAGCACCGACTCGTCGCCGGGAGCGGCGACCTCCTCGATCGCCGACTCCATGACCTCGATCGTCGTACGCACCATCTCGACGGTCTGGCGCAGGGTGATCGCCCGCGTCAGCTCGCGCGGCGCGGTCCCGAAGACGTCGGTCGAGATCGCCTGCGGAGTCTCCGGATGCCGGAACCACTCCGTGAACGCCGCGATGCCTGCCTGGGCGACCAGGCCGATCCACGACCGGTTCTCGGGCGGCATCGCCCGGTACCAGGGCAGCGTCTCGTCCATGCGCGCGATGGCGCTCGCGGCGAGGCTGCCGGAGGACCGCTCCAGCCGCTTGAGAGTCGCGGAGTGCGGATGGGCGGCGGGCGCCACGGGCTCGGGCTGCTGCAGGGGCTGCTGGTCTGGCTCGGGTCGGGGCACGGGGACAAGACTGCCTTATCCGGCGGCCGACCCCGTGTGCCGGGGCATGTGCCGGGGCTACCGTGGTCCCGTGATATCCGTACGACGCGCCACGGACCGCTATCGCGGCGGCGACCCGGCCACCGGCATCGAGTCCCTGCACGCCTTCTCCTTCGGCCACTTCTACGATCCCGAAAACCTCCGCTTCGGCCCCGTCCTGGCCTGCAACGAGGAGCGGCTCGCCCCCGGCGCGGGCTTCGACGAACACCCGCACAGCCACACCGAGATCGTCACCTGGGTGGTCGAGGGCGAGCTGACGCACCGCGACTCCGCAGGTCACACCACGGTCGTAGGCCCCGGCGACGTCCAGCACCTGAGCGCGGCGGACGGGGTGCGGCACGTCGAGCGCAACGCGGGGGACGCGCCGCTCGTCTTCGTCCAGATGTGGCTCGCCCCGCGCACGCCGGGCGGCGACCCGGCCTACGAGCTGGTGCGCCAGATCGCCGACGCCACCCCGTACGCAGTGCCCGCGGCGGGCGCGGTGCTGCACGTGCGGCGGCCGGGACCGGGGGAGCGGATGCCGGTGCCGGAGACCGCCTACCTCCATGTCGTACGAGGCCAAGTGGCGTGCGGGGGCGAGGAGTTGGGTCCCGGGGACTCGGTGCGGGCCGACCTGGAGGCCGGACTGGAGCTGGCGGCCGTGACCGCTGCCGAGGTCCTCGTGTGGGAGCTGGCGGGCGGTCAGTAGCCGGACCTGGCGGGCTCCTCGGCGTTGCGCCACAGCGTGAGGTCCACGGTGACGTAGTCGCTGGGGTCGGACTCGGCGGACCTGCCGCGGAAGGTGACCAGGCCGATGTGGCCCGACTCCGTGTGGACGCAGATCTGCGAACCGGAGGAGACCTGGCCGATGGTGAGGCGCTCGGTGAAGCGGGTCTCGTCGCGGCAGGTCCGGAGGGAGCCCTTCTGGGAGTTGTTCAGGAGGGAGATCTTCTTGTCCCTGCTGCCCAGGTAGCGCTCGTTGCTCCAGTAGTAGAAGTCCGCGTCGTCCTCGTAGGCGGCGTCGCTGGAGCTGATGGGCTTGGGCGGGGAGTCGGCGAACCGGATGTAGTAGTCGTTCGTCAGGTTCACGCCCTTGTACGTGACGGGCTTGGGGTCGGGGCGCTGCTTGCCGTCGCTCCCGGCGGAACCGGTGGCGCCCGCGGACGCGGAACTGCTGCTCCGGTTCTTCTTGGCGGCGTCGGTCGCCATGCTCGCGAGGAACGCGGCGCAGCCGCCGACCGGCAGCAGCACCGCGGCGATGACGATGAGCGCGATGGCCCCGCCGCCCATCTTCTTCTTCGGCGGCGGCTGCGGCGCCCAGCCGGGCTGGGGCTGCTGCGGGTAGGGAGCGGCGTGCAGGCTGTGCGGCGGGGGCGGGGTGGGGTGCTGCCCGGGATACGTACCGGGGTAGGCGGGCCCGCCCGTCTGGGGAGCCTGGGTGGCACCCGGGTAGGTGCCGGGGTACGGCGGCGGCGTGTGCGCAGCGGCGGCCGCAGCCGTCGGATGGTGTGCGAGTCCTGGCGGGGTCGGGGGAGCGGCGGGCGCAGCCGGGGCCGCGGCCGGCGGCGTGGAGAGGTCGCCGGGGGCGGTCGGCGCACTCGCCACGGACGCCGGTGATCCGTCGGACGTCTCGGAAGGTTCCGCCTTCGCCGACATCGACGTCAGCATCTGTGCCGAGGCCCGCGTCCGCATCTCGATGTCCTCGGACATCCGCTCCGGCAGCCAGCTCCCGTGCTGGCTGAGCGGGGTGGCCGAGGCGGCCCGGCACAGTTCGATGATCTCGGCGGGCTCGGGACGCTGCGCCGGGTCCTTCGCCAGGCAGCGCGCCAGGAACCCCAGCTCCTCGGGCAGGCCGGTCAGATCGGGTTCCTCGTGCACGATCCGGTACAGCACGGCATGCGAATTGCCCTCTCCGTACGCCGTGTTGCCGAGAGCCGCGTACACCCCCACCTGCCCCAGCGCGAAGATGTCCGACGCCGGACCGACCTCCTTGCCCGCCGCCTGCTCCGGCGACATGAAGGCGGGCGTCCCGATCGTGACACCCGTCCCCGTCAGCGCGGTCGCGTCGGCCGCCCGCGCGATCCCGAAGTCGATGACGCGCGGCCCGTCCGACGCCAGCAGTACGTTCGCGGGCTTGAGGTCCCGGTGCACGATGCCCGCGCCGTGGATGACCTTCAGTGCCTCCGCCATCCCGGCGAGCAGCCGCAGTACGGTCGCCACCGGGAATCCGCCGTGCTCGGCGACGGCCACCGCGAGCGAGGGCCCGGGCACGTAGGCCGTCGCCAGCCACGGCCGGCCGCCCTCGGTGTCGAAGTCGATGACGGGCGCGGTGTACAGCCCCTGCACCCGCTGCGCCGCCTGCACCTCCAGCCGGAACCGCTGCCGGAACCCGGGATCCTCACCCAGCTCCGGCCGGATCACCTTGACGGCGATCGGATGGCCCCCGGGCGTGTACGACAGGTACACCTGCCCCATCCCACCGGCCCCGAGCCGCGCGGCGATGCGGTAGCTCGCCACCGTACGGGGGTCGTTCTCCTCCAGCGGGTGGAACTGTCCGCCTGTCGCCTGACCTTCGTGCATCTTCTTTCCCACCCGTTGGACTGTGTGCCGGTCGTCGGGTGGGAGGGTATCCGAAGGGGTCGGCGGACGCTCTCCACCGTGCGGAACGAGCCCTGGCCCGGCTCAGGCGGTGCGTGCCTCCGCCAGTACCGCGTCGATGAAGGGCGGCCAGGCCTCCGCCGCCCACGGGCCGAAGGCGCGGTCGGTGAGGGCCACGATCGCGATCCCCGCGTCGGGGTCGACCATCAGGAACGTACCGGACTGGCCGAAGTGGCCGAAGGTGCGCGGGGAGGCCGAACCACCCGTCCAGTGGGGGGACTTGGAGTCGCGGATCTCGAAGCCGAGGCCCCAGTCGTTGGGGTTCTGGTGGCCGAAGCCGGGGAGGACGCCCTTGGTGGAGGGGTAGTGGACGGTGAGGGTGGCCTCGGCGACGGTGCGGGGGTCCAGGAGGCGGGGGGCCTGGAGCTCGGCGGCGAAGCGGGCGAGGTCGTCGACCGTGGAGACGCCGTCCCTGGCGGGGGAGCCGTCCATGGTGGTGGCGGACATGCCGAGGGGTTCGAGGACCGCCTGACGGAGGTAGTCGGGGAACGGGATCTCGGTGGCCTTGGCGATGTGGTCGCCGAGCGCGTCGAAGCCGGCGTTGGAGTAGAGGCGCCGGGCGGCGGGCTCGGAGGTGACGCGGGGCTCGTCGTAGGCGAGGCCGCTGGTGTGGGCGAGTAGATGGCGGACGGTGGAGCCGGGGGGCCCTGCGGGCTCGTCGAGCTCGATCGCGCCCTCCTCGTACGCCACCAGGGCCGCGTAGGCGCCGAGGGGCTTGGAGACGGAGGCGAGGGGGAAGCGGTGCCCCGTCGGGCCGTGGGTGGCGAGGACGGTGCCGTCGGCCCGTACGACGGCTGCGGCGGCCGTGGGGACGGGCCAGGACTCGATCATCGTCACGCTCTGCATGCCCCGAGCCTAACCGGAACGGGAACGGGGCTTTCCGACTGCCGCCGCCCCTGGCTCCCCTTGGTCACTGCGGGGCCGCCGCCCCAGCCCCCGTGGTCGCGGCTGACGCCCCCAGCCCCGAGCCCCCTTGGTCCCGGGCTGGCGCCGCCGACCCCCGAGCCCTCTTGGGCAGCGGGGCCGCCCCCCCGGGGGGGCAGTGGGGTCTCCCCTGCTCCTTAAGAGCTTGGCGGGGGTCCCCCCTGCTCGAACGAAGTGGAGAGCTTGGGGGCGGGTGGGCAAGGGGGCGGCCCCACGCGGAGCACGCCCCTCCGCGATCGCGCAACCTCGCTGCCGCCGAGGTTCGGCGAGTATCCCGGCACACGAGCAAGCCGAACGAGGGGTGGCCCGCGGCGAGGGGGGCCGCCCTTTGCCCACCCGTCCCGCCCCTTCAGGGCGGCACCAGTGCCCACAGGGCGGGGCGGCACCAGTGTCCGCAAGGCGGGGGGGCGGAAGTGCCGACAGGGCGGGGCGGTGCCAACGCCGACAGGGCGGTGGCTGCCCGGCCCCCAGGCCGTGGAGTGCAAACTGTCCCAGGTATCCGCTTGCTTCGAGTGCACTCCAAGGTCCTAGCGTGGAGGCCATGACGGTGATCGACAGCAGTCCCGTACGGATACCGGCCGACTCGGAGCGGGCGCCGCTCACTTGCGGCCCCGGCGGCGGGCATCCCCTGCCCGAGGGCCGTGACCACTACACGATCAGCGAGGTGGCCCAGGTGACCGGGCTCACCGCGCACACCCTGCGCTGGTACGAGCGGATCGGCCTGATGCCGCACGTGGACCGGTCGCACACCGGTCAGCGACGGTTCCGCAACCGGGACCTGGACTGGCTGGCGCTCGTCGGCAAGCTGCGGCTGACCGGGATGCCGGTCGCCGACATGGTGCGGTACGCGGAACTGGTGCGCGAGGGCGAGCACACCTTCGAGGCGCGCCAGGAGCTGCTGGAGGAGACCCGTCGTGCCGTACGGGCGCGGATCGAGGAGCTTCGGGACACCCTCGCCGTGCTCGACCACAAGATCGACGTTTATGCGGACGCCCGGCGGGCGTCGGAGAGGTTCTGAACACCACATGAGCAACACGGAGCGTACGGAGCGCATTGCCACCACCCGTCTCGGCGGCCCCGGCGGCCCCGAGGTCGGCGTCCAGGGCCTCGGCTGCATGGGCATGAGCTTCGCGTACGGGCCGACCGACGCCGGTGAGGCGCGGGCGACCCTGGAGCGGGCGCTGGAGCTGGGCGTCACCCTGTACGACACGGCGGACGCCTACGCGGACGGCGAGAACGAGAAGTTCCTCGCGCCGTTCGTCGCCGCGCACCGGGACGAGATCACCCTCGCCACGAAGTTCGCACTGGCCGTGGACCCGGACGACAGCACGAAGCGGTACATCAGCAACGATCCCGCGTACATCCGCCGGTGCATCGACAACAGCCTGAGCCGCCTCGGCGTCGACGTCATCGACCTCTACTACATGCACCGGCGGGACGTGTCCGTCCCGATCGAGGAGACCGTCGGCGTCATGGCCGAGCTGGTCGCGGCGGGCAAGGTCAAGCAGCTGGGGCTGAGCGAGGTGACCGGCCCCGAGCTGCGGGCCGCCCACGCCGTGCACCCGATCGCGGCCGTGCAGTCGGAGTGGTCGCTGTTCAGCCGGGACATCGAGGCGGGCGTCGTGCCTGCCGTCGCCGAGGCCGGGGCCACCCTGGTCGCGTACTCGCCGCTCGGCCGGGGCTTCCTCACCGGCGCCTTCGCCAGCGCCGAGAAGGACCTCGCCGCGGACGACTTCCGCCGTCACCAGCCCCGCTTCAACGGCGCCAACGCCGAGGCGAACGGCGCACTGCTCGACCCCGTGCGCGAGGTCGCCCGCGCCCGTGGCATCACGCTCGGCCAGGTCGCCCTGGCCTGGGTGCAGCAGCAGGCCCAGGTGCACGGCCTCTCCGTGGTACCGATCCCGGGGACGCGGAAGCGGACCCGCGTCGAGGAGAACACCTCCGCGACCCGACTGGTGCTGTCCGCCGACGAGTTGGCGCTGCTGGAGCCGATCGCCGGACAGGTGTCGGGCGGGCGGTACGCGGACATGGCGTTCGCCTCGGCCGGCCGGGAGTAGTCCGCGTACGTTCGGGAGCAGTCCTCGTACGGCCGGGAGCAGTCCTCGTGCGTTCGAGAGCAGTCCTCGTACGGATCCACGGGGCTCATGCCAGCCCCAGCGCGAAGGCGGTGAAGCCCGCCGCGAGCAGTCCCGCGACTGCCCGGCGGGCCTTCGTCGTGTCCAGCCCCTTGCCGGTCGGGTGCTCGAAGACCCGGGTGTACTTCCCGATCACGACCAGCAGCACCGCGAACAGCGGCAGCCACGCGATCCGCGCCGCGATCCAGCCCGGCGTGTCGGGGGCGGAGGTCAGGCCCGGGATCGTACCGAGGTACGAGCCGGGGACGGCGGCGGCGAGCATCGCACTCTGGTGCCAGCACAGGATCGTCATCGCGGAGAGGTTGATGACGACGACGGGCGCCCAGAGCGCGGGGTGCCGCAGGACCTTGGCGATGCGGTCGCGCAGCAGGATCGCCGCACCGCTCTGCGCGGCGGCCAGGGCGAGGACGAGCAGCGACGGCGGGTGCGAGTTGGTGCGGTCCTGGCCGGGGACGCCGACCATCGACGCCGGGTAGTGGAACGCGAGCAGCAGCGCGGCGAAGAGGGCGGTGCCGCCGACGAGGAGGACGTACGCGGTCTTCCTGCTGAGCTTCTTCTCGCCCCAGGCGACGCCGAGTTGGTACGCGAAGAGCCAGCCGGGGAGCAGGTTGAGGAGGCTCAGCCAGGAAGGCATGGCATCGGCGTACGGGCCGTAGCGGAGGAAGTCGACGACGGCGACGGAGCCGATCAGCGGGGCCGCCGACCAGGCACCCGTGCGGCGGGCGACGCGGATGCACAGTGGGGTGAGGGCGGTGATCGCCGCGTACACGGCGACGAACCACAGGGGCTGCACCACCAGTTTCGCGCCGGTGCGCAGGGTGGCTTCGGGCACTCCGAGCCCGTACAGGACGGGGATCATCAGCGCCCAGACGGCGGTCACCCCGAGCACGGGCCGCCCCAGCCGCACCAGTCGGCTCTTCAGCCACTCGGCGCTCGACCCCTTGCGCCTGTGGTACGAGAGGACGGAGGCGTAGCCGCCGACCAGGAAGAAGATGCCCAGCATCTGGAGGATCCAGCTGGCGGGGGCGAGCGCGGAGAAGGAGGAGAGCGGGCTGGCGTTGTGCAGCGAACCGACGTCGGCGTCGACGGTGAACCCGCCGAGCAGCCAGTGCCCGGTCGGCACGGCGAGCAGCGCGAGAGCCCGCAGTCCGTCGATGGCACGGTCGCGGTGGGCGGGGGTACGGGCGTCGACCTTGGTGGCGAGGGCGGAGAGACTCATCGGGGGTCCTTGGGTGAGGTGGATTCTTCAGCCCGTCCGGGCAACTTCAGCCAGTCCGGCGTTCGAGGGCGCGCGGACGGGGTCCGGGCACGGGGCGCGGCCCCGGGCACCAGCCCCCACCGGCGTGAGGCGTGCTCATTCATCCGCCGGCACCGGGCCGGCGGCCCGTCCCTCCGCTATCGCCGCGAACGCCCGCAGCGAGTCCGTCCCCGGTGCGAAGTACCCGGTGTGGCCGTGCGCCCCGGTCGCCGGGACCCGCCGCGCACCGAATTCCGCCGCCGTCGGATCCGCCCCGTGCCCCATCCCCAGCACCTGCACGTTCGGCACGTTGTCGATCCAGTCGGTGGGGTCCTTCGCCGCCCACACCCGCGCCCCGGTCCGCAGCTCTCCCGCGCTGTCCGCCCGCATTCCGGGCGAGGCGAACGCCACGATGTCGGCGGCGTCCAGCCGGTGTGCGGCGATCCCGCACACCACCGATCCGTAGCTGTGGCAGAACACGGCGGGGTCGCTCGCCCCGACCGCGTCGAGTCCCTCGGTGAACCGGGCCAGCCGCTCGGCCCCCGCCTCGGCGAGATCGCCCGTGGCGGCGTCGATGCCGACGCCGACGGGGGTGGTGTAGCCGACCCAGGCCACCACTGCCGTACCGGCCGGGTCGGTTGCCTCGCGCAGGCTCCTGGCCATCCCGGCCGGAGTGCCGTACGGATCCTTCGCCCGGTCGTACGTCGCGGCGTCCATGTCCGACCCGGGCACGATCACGGCCACGTGCCGCGAGCGGGTCAAGTCCCCGTACACCTCGGCCACTTGGCCCCGGCCCCGCGGATCGAAGGCGAGGATCTGCTTCCCGGGGGCGAGCAGCCTGTCGAACCGGCCGTCGGCCGCGACGCTCGCCCGGTTGGCCGCGTACCGCAGTGCGACGGGCGCACCGTCCAGGTTGCCGACCACGAGAGGGTGGCGGCGTACGAGAGCACGCTGCTCCCGCTCGCCCAGCCCGCGGAAGAAGGCGGCCACTTGGGCAGGAGTGCCGGCGGCCGGGTCGATCAGCCCTTCGCTCCGCCAGGCGTCGGTGCCCGGCGGCGGCCCGGTGACGGCGGTCTGCGCGTCGGCGGAAGCCCACCCCGCGGTGCCGCCGATCATGGCCGTCACGGCGGCGACGGCCGCCAGGGTCCTCCTGAACCGGTGCATGTCCCCGTCCTCTCCACTGCCCTGCTCCGCGTACGTCTTGATGCAGAGGAAGGTAGGAAGAGGACACCGCCCCGGGCGTCACACCACGGGGCCAACTCCCCCGTGATACCGCAGTACTGGAGGATTTCCGCAGGTGGGAGGGTGGTGCTGCCCCCACTGTCGGGGGTACGGGATACTCCCCCGGGCGGTGGAGAACCCCTGGCCGCAGGGCTGACGCGACGGGGCCGCCCGCGGTGCGAACGTGGCGCCATGACCGACATCACAGAGGCAATGGTGACCGGCATCACACCTCGATCGGGCCCCGGAAGCCGTGAATCGCTGCCGTTTCGGCGGCTGCTGCTCGCGTGGGCCGGGGTGCACGCGGTGTTGGCGGCCGGATGTTACGCCGCCGGGGTGCCGCTCTTCGGGATCGGGCCGCACGTGACGCCCGACGTGCTGAACCGGTGCGCCGTCGCGGTGGCCGTGGCCCCCGCACGTCACTCCGTAGCCTCAGCCCGCGTCCCCCGGTGACACCAGCCCCGACTCGTACGCGAAGATCACCGCCTGGGCGCGGTCCCGCAGGTCCAGCTTGGCGAGCACCCGCCCGATGTGGGTCTTCACCGTCTGTTCGGCCAGGATCAGGTGGTCCGCGATCTCGTGGTTGGACAGCCCGCGCGCGATCAGCTCCAGTACCTCGGTCTCGCGCGGCGTCAGACCCTTCAGCCGCAGGCTCGGGTTCCGGCGCGGGGCGGGGCGCTGCGCGGCGAAGTCCGCGATCAGGCGGCGCGTCACGGACGGGGCGAGCAGGGCCTCCCCGGCCGCCACCACCCGTACCGCCGCGATCAGATCGGCCGGCGGGGCGTCCTTCAGCAGGAACCCGGACGCACCCGCGCGCAGCGCTTCGTACACGTAGTCGTCGACGTCGAAGGTGGTCAGCATCAGCACCTTCGGCAGGTGGACCACCCCCACCGGCGGGTTCAGGAGCTCCCGCGCGGCGGCCAGCCCGTCCATCTCCGGCATCCGGACGTCCATCAGCACGACGTCCGGATGCGTGGAGCGGCTGACCTCCACGCCCTGCCGTCCGTCCGGTGCCTCGCCCACCACGTCGATGTCGGCCTGCGCCGAGAGCAGCGCGGCGAATCCGGCCCGCACCATGGCCTGGTCGTCGACGATGATCACGCGAATGGTCATGGGGCGGGGGAGTCCTTCTCTGCGGAGTTCTTCGGTGTGGAGTTCTTCGATGATTCGTCCGTGGCGTCCGGCGGTGTCCGCGGCGTCAGCGGCAGCCGGGCCGCGACCCGGAAGCCGCCGTCCGGCAGCGGTCCGGTGTCGAGCGTGCCGCCGGTCAACCGTACGCGCTCGCGCATTCCGACCAGCCCGTGCCCGCCCGCTCCCTTCGCCTCCACCCTCGAAGTCGGTTCGGGGGCGGGCCCGTTGACGATCAGCACCAGCAGGTCCAGGTCCTCCACCCGCACCGAAACCCGCGTCACCGCCCCCGGTGCGTGGCGCACCACATTGGCGAGGGCCTCCTGCACGATCCGGTACGCCGACAGGTCCACCGCCTGCGGTACGGGCGGCGCGTCCGGGCCCGCGCCCAGTTCCCCCGCCATCGACAGCTCGGCCGGCACCCCGGCCCGTACCGTCGCCTCCACCAGCTGCTGCACCTTGTTCAGCCCGGGCTGCGGTGCCCGCTCGCCCTCGGTGCCCTCGCTGCGCAGCACCACGAGCAGCCGCCGCATCTCCGTCAGTGACTCCCGCGCGCTCGCCGCGATCGAGGCGAACTCCTCCTGTGCCTCCGCCGGGAGCCCGCCGATCCGGTAGGGGGCCGAATCGGCCTGCACCGTGATCATCGACATGTGGTGCGCGACCACGTCGTGCAACTCCCGTGCGATGCGCGTCCGTTCCTCCAGGAGGGTCCGGTGGGCACGCTCCGCCTCGCTGATGGTCTCCTGCTCCACCAGCCTGCGCTGTACCTCGCCGCGCTCGCGGAGCACTCCGCCGACAACCAGCACGACGGCGCTCAGTACGACGGTCAGCAGGTTGGTGCCGTCGCTCGCCTCCGGGTGGAGCTGCCCGAGACCGATCCCGGTCAGCGCGACGAAGAGCCACACCCCGACCAGCGTCCGCCGGCGCTCGCGCAGTGCCAGCGCGAACAGCAGGAAGAGCAGGCCGACGATCGTCGGCGCGGGCCACGGCCAGATGGACCGGACCTCGCCGCCGCCCTGAGGGAAGAGGAAGAAGCTGCCCAGCACTCCCGCGGGCAGGACGATCCAGCACGCCTGGAGCGGCCGGTGCGCCATCATCAGGAGCGGCAGCGCCTGGAGCGCGCCGAGCGACCCCGCGATGCCGCCGGACACCTTGTAGTCGTTGGCGAGCACGGTGATCGTGACGGGGAAGAGCACGCCCACGACGGCGAGGACCACCGTGTACGGCAGCAGCCGCTGCCAGCGCTTGGGCGCGTCCGCGAGCAGCGGCGTCGGCGGGTGCGAGGGGTGGGTGACGGCGTGCAGCAGCTCGCGCAGCTGGCGCGCCGCCGCGCTGAACAGGCCGTCGGCGACAGGGCCTGCGGCGGGCTCGGACGAGGGCATCGGAGGGACGGCGGGCCGCGGGGGAGGAGACGGAGTCGGTTCTCTCATGGCTCCCTCAGCGTAGGCAGCACACTCGTTTTCCCACGTCATACCGTGGTTCGGAGCTTGATCTCATACCGTGGTACGACGACCGGGCCCCGGTCGTTTCCGCCCGTCATCCTGCGGTTTCCCCTACAGCTCCGCCAGCAGCTCCGCCTTCTTCGCGCCGAACTCGTCGTCCGTGATCAGTCCCGCCCGGTGCAGCTCCCCGAGGTGGCGGATCCGCTCCGCGATGTCCGCCGGGTCGCGCCGTCCCGCCCCCACCACCGAGGCCGGCACCCGGTCGGTGACCGCCGCGGGCACCGCGCTGCGTACCGCCGCCAGCACCGCCGCCGCGAACGGCAGCGACTCGTGCACCGGCCCGTACCCCAGCCCGAACACCACCGCCGCCGGATCCTGGTCCGCAGGCCCCGGTGCCCGCTGCGCGGCCCCGTCGGCAGCCCCATCGCGCGGCAGCAGCCGCAGATGCCCGTCGAGGAAGTCGGGAGAACGCCACTGGACACCGCTCAGCGAGGTCACGGGAAAGCTCTGGTCGCCGACTTTCCACTTCGCCGACGAAGCGCCCGTCCAGAACCAGCGGAAGGTCACGTCCGTGCCGTCGAAGCCGGCCTTGCCGTCGTACGCCTTGAACTGCAGCGGTCCCTCGGGCGCCGCCACCAGGAAGCGCTCCGCCGGTTCGACCGCCCCGGCGGCCCCGGACGCCTCGCGGACCTGTTGGCGCAGCTCGTCCGCGTAGTACTCCGCGAGCACCTCGCGCTCCGCGGGCAGCACCAGCCGGTACGGGTCGCAGCCCTCCTTGAGCTGTCCCGCCGCGGCGTCCATCAGCGGATCCGCACCCGGTCTCACCCTCGCGTGCAGCACGACCGTGCCCCGCTTCCCGGGGGTCAGCGTCACGTCTGCCAGCGCCTCGTGCGGAATGCGCCGCTCACCGAGCGCGGAGAGCAGTTTCGGCGTACGTATCCCCCGTTCGAAGCGGATGAGCACGGAGTCGCTTTCGAACTCCCAGGTGGCATGAATTCCGGCCAGCACATCACCCATGCGGCTCATCGTATGCGGCACCCGCCCCCACGTCGCCCCTCGACGGCCATCCCGATTCCGGTACTTCTACGCGCGTCGGACACCTCAGACACCCCCGTAGGACCCGCCGGAGCCCGAGCCGGAGCCGTCACCTTCGACCCCGTTCCGGCAGGTGTCGCCGCCGCTCGCGCAGCTCAGCCCCGCGTACGAGCCGACACCGATCCTGGCGAAGTTGCCGACGCTCTCGGTGCCCGGCACGAAGTATCCGGTGTGCCCGACGGCGTCCGCCGCCGACAGCACCCGCGCGCCGAACTCCGCCGACACCGGGTCGGTGCCGTGGCCGAGTCCGCCGAGCTCCAGGTACGGCACGCCCTGGATCCAGTCGTCCGCGTCCCGCATCGCCCACACCCGGGCCCGCGCGCCCAGGTCCGCCGCGGTGTCCGCCCGCATGCCGGGGCTTCCCGCCACCGCGATGTCGGTGACCCGCTCGGGCAGCTCGCGCGCCGCCATCCCGCAGACCACGGAGCCGTAGCTGTGGCAGAACAGCGACACCGGTACGGACGAGGCGCCGGGCAGCGCCTCGGTCAGCGAGATCAGCCGGCGCGCTCCCGCCTGGGCGGGCACGCCGACCATCGCGTCCATGCCGAGCCCGGCCGGAGCGGTGTAGTCCGCCCAGGCGATGACGGCGACCCGGCGGTCGGGGGCGGCCTTGCGCTCCGCCTCGTACAGCGAGCTCGCCATGCCGACGGGCGAGGAGTAGCGGCGGTAGGTCCGCTCGAAGTTCACGATGTTCGTGTCGACGCCGGGTACGACGACCGAGACGCGCTCGGCGTGCTCCAGGTCGCCGAAGACCTCGGCGGCCCGTCCGCTGCCGTCCGGGTCGAACGACAGGATCTGCCGGTTGTCCCGCAGCAGCGCCGCGAACCGGTGCATCCGCCGGTCGGCCTCCTGCTTTCCGGCCTTGGTGAGCCGGTCGTCATGCATCCGCTTCTCCTCGACGGACCGCGCCTGGGCCAGCGACTGCCGGTTGGCGGCGAAGCGCAGGGGCACGGGAGCACCGTTGAGGTTGCCCACGACCTGTGGGTGCCGGCGGACCAGGCGGTCCTGCTGGTGGCCGGAGAGCCCGTCGAAGAAACGGGCCACCTGCTGCGGCGGGCCCTGGGGGTCGGGCAGCAGGCGGCCGTCGAACCGGCCGTGCTGCCAGGCGGCGAAAGCCTCCTTCAGGGACACGTCGTCGTCGCGCTGCTGGTGGATGGCGGTCCAGCCGGTGATCGCGAGCATCACGAACACCACGGCCAGGGCAAGAAGCGCCCGCCACGCGGTCAAGGTGGGGGAGGAGTCGAAGGAAGTCACTATCGGGACAGCGTAGGAGAACGACGGCGGCCCGTGGCTATTCCGTGACGCGGATCACGTTTCGATAAAGGTGTGGAGGTCAGGCTGTGTATGCGGCCGTGGTACGCCCCCGCGCACCCGGCCCCGTGCCCTGCTCGCCACCCTGTGCGGCGCCCGGCGTGGTGGCCGGTTCCGGGCCCCGCCAGTTCCCGGCGAGCGCAGGCCCCAGGTGGTCCAGGCAGCGGGCCGTCATGTCCCGGATCGCCTCCAGGCTGGCGTCCTCCCGCTGGCCCCACATCCGGCCGGTGAGCCGCATCACCCCGCCGAAAGCGGCCACGATGATCCGCGGCCGGAGGTCCTCGTCCGCATCGAGCCCCTCCCGCTCGGCGATGAGCGTGGCGATCGCGTCCTCCAGCTCGGTGGAGCGCCGCAGATGGACCGCGAGGAGAGCCGGGGTCGACTCGATCATCTGGTAGGTCCGCATGTGCAGCTCGATCGGCACCACGGCCTCGATCGCCTCGCTCAGGGAGTCCCACGCCCAGGTCACCGCGTTGCGCAGGGCGGTGAGGGGGTTCTCGTCGGCGGGCCGCTCGCGGATCGCCTCCAGGAAGCGGGCCTCGACCATCGACACCACGGTGAAGGCGACCTCCTCCTTCGAGGCGAAGTAGCGGAAGAAGGTGCGCTGCGAGACCTCGACGGCTTCCGCGATCTCGTCGACGGTGGTCCGTTCGTACCCCTGTGAGGTGAACAGTTCGAGCGCGACGCGCAGCAGCGAGTCCCGGGTGCGCCGCTTCTTGCGCTCGCGCAGACCGCACATCCGCGACCCGATGGGGCTTGCCGCATCCCGCTGGTCTGCCATCGCCTCGGTCCCGTTTCTCTGATTTGTCCAGCTCAGCTTACCTGTGAGCTACGTGACAGTTACCGGCTTGTGAATTGGTTCGTCAACTGTCAGTGGCTGACACTAATCTGGAATCATGACTGCACAGACCACGCTCGACAAGGCGCCGCCGGGCCCCGACCCCGTACCGCAACAGGCCAAGGGGCTTCGCGGCCACCCGTGGCTGACGCTCTTCTCCGTGGCGATCGGCGTGATGATGGTCGCCCTCGACGGCACCATCGTCGCCATCGCCAACCCCGCCATCCAGCACGACCTCAAGGCGTCGCTCGCCGACGTCCAGTGGATCACCAACGGCTATCTGCTGGCGCTGGCCGTCGCGCTGATCACCGCGGGAAAGCTCGGTGACCGCTTCGGCCACCGCCAGACCTTCCTGATAGGCATCGCGGGCTTCGCCGCCGCGTCCGCCGCCATCGGCTTCTCCAAGGAGATCGGCCTGGTCATCGCGTTCCGCGTGCTCCAGGGTCTGTTCGGCGCACTGCTCATGCCGGCCGCGCTCGGCCTGCTGCGCGCCACCTTCCCCGCCGAGAAGCTGAACATGGCGATCGGCATCTGGGGCATGGTCATCGGCGCCTCCACCGCGGGCGGCCCGATCGTCGGCGGCCTGCTCGTCGAGCACGTCTCCTGGCAGTCCGTCTTCTTCATCAACGTGCCGGTCGGCGTCCTCGCCCTGGTCTTCGGTCTGGTCGTCCTGCGCGACCACCGTGCCGCGAACGCACCGCGGTCCTTCGACATCCCCGGCATCCTGCTGCTCTCGGGCGCGATGGGCGCACTCGTCTACGGCCTCATCAAGGCCGGTGAGTCCTGGGGCTGGGGCGGTACCAACACCTGGCTGTGCGTGGGCGGTTCGGTCGCCCTGTTCGTGATCTTCGCGATCTGGGAGACCAAGGCGAAGGAACCGCTGATCCCGCTGGCCATGTTCCGCTCCGTGCCGCTGTCGGCCGGTGTGGTCCTCATGGTGCTGATGGCGTTCGCGTTCATGGGCGGCCTCTTCTTCGTGACGTTCTACCTCCAGGGTGTGCACGGCCTGAGCCCGGTCGACAGCGGTCTGCACCTGCTGCCGCTGACCGGCATGATGATCGTCGCCTCGCCGGTGGCGGGCCTGCTGATCACCAAGTTCGGGCCGCGGGTGCCGCTGGTCGGCGGCATGGTGTGCACCGCGGTCGCGATGTTCGGCATGTCCCAACTGTCCGCCGGTACGGGCACCCTGACCATGTCGCTGTGGTTCGGAATGCTCGGCATGGGCCTCGCGCCGGTCATGGTCGGCGCCACCGAGGTCATCGTCGGCAACGCCCCGCTGGAGCTGTCCGGCGTGGCAGGCGGCCTCCAGCAGGCCGGCATGCAGGTCGGCGGCGCGCTCGGCACGGCCGTCCTGGGCGCCGTGATGTCCTCGCGCGTCAACTCCGAGTTCGCGGGCAACTGGAAGGAAGCGGGCATTCCGACGCCGCCCTCGCCGCAGCTGGAGCAGGCGGCGGAGTTCGGCATCGTGCCGAAGGAACTGGCCCAGGCGCCGGGCATGACGCCGGACGCCTTCAAGACCGTCTCGGGCGTCATCCATGACACGTTCGTGTCGGGCATGGGCTTCGCCTTCTCCATCGCCGGCGGCGTGGCCGTCGTCGCCGCACTCGTCGCCTTCTTCACCAAGCGCGGTGCGAACGCGGACGCGGCGGGCGGCGGCGTCCACATCTGACGCCGTCCGACGTCCCGCGCGGACGTCAACCGCACGCCCGTACAGCCCCGCCGGAATGGTTCCGGCGGGGTTGTCGCCTATCCGGGTGATCCGCTACGAGACCCCTTCCGGGCCCACGTTTCTGCAGGTCACAGTGCATGCACGTGATCCGCACGAAATCGGGGGACCTCATGAAGCTGATCTGTACGACCGCGCTGGCCGTCGCACTCACCGCCACCGCCCTGCTGCCGCAGACCGCCCGGGCGGGGGTGCAGCTCGGCAACTGCGCCGCCGGTGAGCTCTGCCTCTGGCAGAAGCCCGACTTCAAGGGCAAGCGGTACGCCCACGAACTGGCCGGCACCGACATCGAGTCCTGCGTCCCGCTGCCGCCCGGCGCCGACGCGCAGTCCCTGGCCAACCGCACCGGCCGCCCGGTCACCACGTACCAGTCGGCCGAGTGTGCCGAGACGGGCGAGTTCGACACCTATCCGGGCAACGGCAGCTGGGTGCCCCAGTCCCCCTACCGGGTAAGGGCGTTCAAGGTGTGGGAGAGCTGACGCCGGGGCCGGGCAGCTGAGGGGGAACGGCGGGCGGACTCTCGGAGCCCAGCCGTCCGACCTCCGCCCTGAGCTCCTTGACCTCCACCATCAGTGCTTCGAGGAGCGCCGTCCGGCGGCGCTCCTCGACGTCGTCCCGCTCGAAGCGGGCGATGAACCAGGCCGCGATGTTCGCCGTCACCACACCGAGCAGCGCGATCCCGGACAGCATCAGGCCCACCGCGAGGAACCGGCCGAGCCCGGTGGTGGGGGAGTGGTCCCCGTACCCCACCGTGGTCATCGTGGTGAAGGACCACCACACGGCGTCACCCAGCGACTTGATGTTCCCGCCGGGCGCGTCCCGCTCGACCTCCAGGACGGCCAGCGAGCCGAACATCAGCAGGCCCACCACCGCGCCGACCACATAGGCGGTCAGCGTGATCTGCGAGGCCATCCGCGCCCGCCGCCCCACGAGCAGCAGCGTCGACACCAGCCGCAGCAGCCGCAGCGGCCTGGCCAGCGGCAGCAGCACCGCGAGCAGGTCCAGCGGATGGCTCCGTACGAACAGCCACTTGGCCGGAGTCAGCGCCAGCCGTACCAGGTAGTCCAGCGCGAACGCGCCCCACACCACCCACTCGGCCCACGTGCACGCCCGGTGCACCCCGCGCGGGGCGTCCGGGGCCACGATCGGCACGGCATAGGCGACGGCGAAGGCGAGCGCGAGTGCCAGCAGGGGGTTCTGGGTGCGCCGCTCCCACCGGACCTGGGCGGTCTGTTGCTTCATGCCCGGCATCGTAAGACGCGCGAAGGCGGCGGGAACCCGGGGGTTCCCACCGCCTTCACCGAAGACCGGGCGGTGTTACGCGTCGCCGCCCGCGGCGCCCGGGTCGGCCGCCGTCACGTCGAGCAGCCGGTAGCGGTCCACCGCCTGCTTGAGTGCGGAACGGTCGATCCTGCCCGCCTTGGCCAGCTCGGAGAGCGTCGCCAGGACGATCGACTGCGCGTCGATGTGGAAGAAGCGACGGGCCGCACCACGCGTGTCCGCGAAGCCGAAGCCGTCCGCACCGAGCGAGGTGTACGCACCCGGCACCCAGCGCGAGATCTGGTCCGGAACCGAACGCATCCAGTCGGAGACCGCCACGAACGGTCCCTCGGCGCTGTCGAGCTTCCGCGTCACGTACGGCACGCGGATCTCTTCCTCGGGGTGCAGGAGGTTGTGCTCCTCGCACTCCACCGCCTCGCGCCGCAGCTCGTTCCAGGACGTCGCGGACCAGACGTCGGCCTTGACGTTCCACTCGTCGGCGAGGATCTGCTGCGCCTCGACCGCCCACGGCACGGCCACGCCGGACGCCATGATCTGGGCCGGAATGGAGCCTTCCTCACCGGCCTTGTAGCGGTAGATGCCCTTCAGGATGCCGTCGGCGTCGACGTCGTCCGGCTCGGCCGGGTGCTGGATCGGCTCGTTGTAGACGGTCAGGTAGTAGAAGACGTCCTCGGCGTTCTCGCCGTACATCCTCTTCAGGCCGTCCTGGACGATGTGCGCGATCTCGTACCCGAAGGCCGGGTCGTACGACACACAGCCCGGGTTGGTCGACGCCAGCAGCTGCGAGTGGCCGTCCGCGTGCTGGAGGCCCTCACCGGTCAGCGTCGTACGACCGGCGGTCGCGCCCAGTACGAAGCCGCGCGACAGCTGATCGGCCATCTGCCAGAACTGGTCACCGGTGCGCTGGAAACCGAACATCGAGTAGAAGACGTACACCGGGATCAGCGGCTCGCCGTGCGTGGCGTACGCCGAACCCGCGGCGATCAGCGAGGCCGTGCAGCCCGCCTCGGAGATGCCGTCGTGCAGCATCTGACCGGTCGGCGACTCCTTGTAGGCGAGGAGCAGATCGCGGTCCACAGCCTCGTACTGCTGGCCGAGCGGGTTGTAGATCTTCGCGCTCGGGAAGAACGCGTCCATGCCGAAGGTGCGGTACTCGTCGGGCGCGATCAGCACGAAGCGCCTGCCGATCTCCTTGTCCCGCATGAGGTCCTTCAGGACACGTACGAACGCCATGGTCGTGGCGATCGACTGCGAGCCGGAGCCCTTCTTCGCAGCCGCGTACGTCTTCTCCCCGGGCAGTGCGAGCGGCTTCGCCCGCACCACACGGCTCGGTACGTAACCGCCCAGGCTCTTGCGGCGGTCGTGCATGTACTGGATCTCTTCGGAGTCCCGGCCCGGGTGGTAGTACGGCGGCGCGCCGTCCTCCAGGTCCTTGTCGGCGATCGGGATGTGCAGCCGGTCGCGGAAGCGCTTCAGGTCGTCCGCGGTCAGCTTCTTCATCTGGTGCGTGGCGTTGCGGCCCTCGAAGTTCGGTCCGAGCGTCCAGCCCTTGACCGTCTGCGCGAGGATCACGGTCGGCTGGCCCTTGTGCGCCTTGGCCGCCGCGTACGCCGCGTACACCTTCTTGTGGTCGTGGCCGCCGCGCCCCAGGTGCAGGATCTGCTCGTCCGACATGTCCTTGACCATGTCGCGCAGCCGCTGGTCGTCACCGAAGAAGTGGTCGCGGATGTACGCGCCGGTCTCGGTGGCGTACGTCTGGAACTGGCCGTCCGGGGTCGTGTTGAGCTTGTTGACCAGGATGCCGGTGCGGTCCTGGGCCAGCAGCGGGTCCCAACTCCGGTCCCAGACCAGCTTGATGACGTTCCAGCCGGCGCCGCGGAACTGCGACTCCAGCTCCTGGATGACCTTGCCGTTGCCGCGCACGGGTCCGTCGAGGCGCTGCAGGTTGCAGTTGACGACGAAGGTCAGGTTGTCGAGGCCCTCGCGGGCGGCGATGGAGAGCTGGCCCAGCGACTCGGGCTCGTCCATCTCGCCGTCGCCGAGGTAGGCCCAGACGTGCGACTTGGAGGTGTCGGCGATGCCGCGCGCCTCCATGTAGCGGTTCATCCGGGCCTGGTAGATCGCACCGAGGGGGCCGAGACCCATCGAGACGGTCGGGAACTCCCAGAAGTCCGGCATCAGCCGCGGGTGCGGGTACGAGGAGAGACCGTTCGGGAACTTCGACTTCTCCTGGCGGAACGCGTCGAGGTTCTGCTCGGTCAGCCGGTCCAGCAGGAACGCGCGGGCGTAGATGCCGGGGGACGCGTGCCCCTGGAAGAAGATCTGGTCGCCGCCGTCGCCCTCGTCCTTGCCGCGGAAGAAGTGGTTGAAGCCCACGTCGTACAGCGAGGCGGAGGAGGCGAAGGTGGCGATGTGGCCGCCGACGCCGATGCCGGGACGCTGGGCCCGCGAGACCATCACGGCCGCGTTCCAGCGGGTCGCGTTGAGGACCCTGCGCTCGATCTCCTCGTCGCCCGGGAAGAACGGCTCGTCCTTGGTGGCGATCGTGTTGACGTAGTCCGTGCTGCGCATCTCGGGCACGGCGACGCGCTTCTCGCGCGCGCGCTCGATCAGACGGAGCATCAGGTAGCGGGCGCGCTCACGGCCCCGCTCGTCGACGGCCGCATCAAGCGAGTCGAGCCATTCCTGGGTCTCCTCGGGATCGAAATCCGGGACCTGGCTCGGCAGGCCGCCAATGATGATCGGGTTGCGATCGGATCCGGAAGCCACGCTGTTCCTTCACTGGTAGGGAAGTGACCGCACACGTGGGCCGTCACGGAGGTGTCGGCCACCGCGTATGCAGCTGTCTGGAGGTGTCTGTACGGGGGTGTGTCGCGCCACAGCCATCGTGTACCCAGGGGACGCAAACGTCATCTCTACCGAGCGGTAACCGGGGGTGGTACCGCCACCGCGGGCCGACCGCCCGGCCGGCGCCGTGGTGCGGCATCGACCAAATCGCAACCTTACGCCCAACCCGTTCATGTGTTCCGTAAGGCTGTTCGTCCCCGATGGGCGCACCGAAGGGTCAAAGCATTGCAAAGCGTCCAAAATGGTGTGGGATGAATCACTGCGCGGGCTCCAGAGGGCGTCAGGAGTTGCGGCGGGGGCGCCCCATCCGTCACCGTTTCGGCGGTCTCGACGGCCGGGTACTTGCGCGATCGGTCCCGTCCGTGTGGACTACGGCCAATGCCGCGCACGCGCGCGGCTCAGGCACATCGCTGAAAAAGCACTTCCCGAAAAAAGATCAGGAGGCAAACCGTGAGCGCGACCGCGGACCACGCGGAGGAGCGGACCAACCCTGCCGCGAGGCTGGGTTTCCAGCCCGAGCAGGTGGTCCAGGAGATCGGCTTCGACGACGATGTCGATCAGGAGCTCCGCGAAGCCATCGAGGAGATCATCGGCGGCGAACTCGTCGACGAGGACTACGACGACGTGGCTGACGCCGTCGTCCTGTGGTTCAGGGACGAGGACGGCGACCTGACGGACGCGTTGGTCGACGCCACGCAGCTCGTCGACGACGGTGGCACCGTCTGGCTGATGACTCCGAAGACCGGCCGTGACGGCTATGTCGAACCGAGCGACATCAACGAAGCCGCACAGACCGCCGGTCTCTCGCAGACCAAGAGCATCAACGCGGCCAAGGACTGGACGGGCAGCCGTCTGCTTTCCCCCAAGGCGGCGAAGTCCGGCAAGCACTAGCAGCCGGAGACACCCCATCACGCAG
>NZ_JBSGZD010000041.1:0-40378 GCF_053610825.1 Streptomyces sp. NPDC054863
CAGGAAGTCCGGCCGGCGCTGGGGGGGGGTCAGGGCACGCCCTCTCACGGCCCGGCGTGGCGGGCCGAGCCCCTCCACGCCGGTACCGCTCAGATGTGGTGGTACACGTACCAGAAGTGGTGCCAGCTGTAGCCGGACCGGATGTTGAGGACCGACTTGGCCGTGCGGTAGAGCTTCCTCATGTCATTCACCCCCTCCCACCGTGACGTCCCGGCCGTGCAGCTCCGCGGTGAATCGCGGCGGTGCCAGCGCGGGCCCCCACTGGGGTTCGCCGCCGCCGGCGCTGACCGACAACTGCCAGTCGCGCGTGATGATGCGGATCAGGTCCTCAAGGAGCGTCATGGTGACCGTCGCCCCCGCGCAGGCGTGCGGGCCGAAGCCGAACGGCAGGAAGGCCGGGTCGTGGCGGGGCTGTGCCCAGCGGCGCGGCACGAACTCGTCGGGGCGCTCCCAGTGCCGGGGGTGGCGGTGCACCAGGTACAGGCACACGTCGACGGCGTCGTGCGGGCGCACCGTGGTACCCGCCAGTTCGTGCCCGCGGCTCGGCGTACGGGTGAACAGCCAGGCCACCGGCCACAGCCGCAACGCCTCCCGGACGATCCACGCCGGCTCGTCGCCGAGGGTGTCCGGGTGCGTGCCGGCGAGCCGGACCGACCAGCCGAGGGCGAAGCCCATCGAACCGACGGTGGCGAACAGGAACGACAGATAGACCTCGGCCACCTCGCCGCAGTCCGCCGAGGGCCCGGCCCCGGCGACGGCCACGTCGAGCAGGTCACGCGGCGCGGCGACGCCGGCGCTGCGGCGGGCCAGGACCTCCCGTACCAGGACGTCCGTCGCCCGGCGGCGGAAGCGCCACCGCGACAGCGCCGAATGGCGGCTCCGCGCGCCGGCCAGCACCGCGCGGGCCACGACGGCGTCCACCGTCTCGTGGACCTCCGCGGGCGTGTCCCGGCACAGCAGCACCTCCCGCAGGTGCTCGCGGACCAGCAGGTTGCCCGCGTCCGGCCAGGTGCTCACGGGCGCGAGCCGCTCGCGCACCAGACGGGGCAGGTCGGGGCGGCGGGCGTCGAGTTGGCGGCGGATCAGATCCCGTGCCGCACGGCCGATCTCGACCTGTGCCGTGCGGGGACCGAAGACCCCGTCGCGGGTGTGGAAGAAGTCGGAGGTCTCCACGAAGGTGCCCCGCCGGTTGCCCATGACCTCGCGTGCGGCCTCCGGGCCCGCCACGCACAGACGCCCCGACGCGGAACGCCACACGTCGTGCACGCCGTCGAACTCCGCCGCCGGGAAGGCCGGTGGATCGTCCCGGGCCATGGCATCTCCCTGGGCGACATCGTGGTGACGTCGTTGCGGAGAGCCTGCTCCCGCGCCGGGGGTCTGTCACGCTGCTTTTTGGTCAGCCCCCGGGGCGCAGCTCTGCTGCCAGGAGCGACCGGAGGGCCGCCGGTGCCTCGATGAAGCGGTAGTGGCCCCCCTCCAGCAGTTCGAAGCTCGTGTCGCCGCAGGCCGACCAGCCGGTCATGAGGGACGGCGGAATGCCCGTGTCGCCGGTCCAGCCGATCGCGGTGATGCGCGTCGGCAGCCGGACCGGGTCGGGCACGTGGTAGCGGGCGTTCATGTCCACGTCCTTGCGCAGCACGCCCAGGTACAGGGCGAGCAGGCTCGGTTCCAGGGTGCCGCCCAGTTCCGCGACCAGTTCGCGCAGTTCGGCGGCCAGCTCCTCGTCGGTCATGTCCAGGAAGCGGCCGTACGGGCCGTCCTGCGGGGCCACCTCGGAGGAGACGAAGAGCCGGGTCGGGGCGGGATGGCCCCGCTGGGTGAGACGGACCGCTGTTTCGTACGCCGCGAGTGCGGAGCCGCAATGGCCGAAGAGCGCGTAGGGGCGGTCCAGATGGGGGAGCAGTGCCTCGGCCAGGTCGTCCGCCAACGACTCGTAGGTGGCATGGGCGGGCTCGCGCATGCGGTTCTCCCGGCCCGGCAGCTGTACCGGACAGACCTCGATGCCGTCGATCGTCGTCGGCCAGCGGCGGTACATGCTCGCGCCGCAGCCCGAGTAGGGCAGGCAGAAGAGGCGTGCCGTCGCCGTCGGTGACGGTTCGCGCAGGAACCACTTCTTGCGGGGCGGGGTGGTGCGGGGTGCGGGGGAGGGCATGGGGGTGGGCGTGGGCGTGGAGGAGGGTGTGGGTGTGGTCATTGCCGGGGGCCTTCTGTGCGGGACTGCGGGCGGGGCCTTGCGGTGATCGGCAGGTGGGAGTAGCCCGCGATGATGTTCGAGCGCAGGCGGATCGGGTCGCCCGCGAGTGCGAAGTCGGTGAACCTGGCCAGCAGTTCCGCGAAGAAGATCCGCAGGGTCACCCGGGCGACGGTGTGCCCGATGCAGTAGTGCGCTCCCACGCCGAACGCGATGTGCTTGTTGGGGGTGCGCCGGATGTCGAAGGTGTCCGGGTCGGCGAACACGCTCTCGTCGCGGTTGGCCGAGCCGAGCCACACCACGACCGGGTCCCCCGCCGGGACGCGTACCCCGCGGATCTCCACCTCGCGCGTGGTGTGGCGCATGAAGTGCTGGGTGGGCGACGCCCAGCGCAGCGACTCCTCCACGCCGCTGGTCAGCAGCTCCGGGTGGGCGGCCCAGTCGTCGAGGACCGGCGTCCCGGCGAGGGCGGCCATCGCCGCGTTCGGGGGCTGGGCCGTGGTGACCGTCGCGCCCAGCAGCAGGCTGTAGCAGTTGGACACGATCTCGCCCGGTGACAGCCTGCGCCCGTCGAGCTCCATGGTCAGCAGCACGCTGATCAGGTCGTCGCCCGGCGCGTGCCGCCGCTGGGTGACGATGTCCTGGAAGTAGGCGAAGAGCTCGCGGTGGGCGGCCCGCAGGGTGGCCTGTGGTCCCGCGGCGAGCTGGAACTCCGGGTCGTCCGCCGCGATGCACGCGTGGGTGAGTCGGATCAGGCGGGGCCAGTCCTCCTCCGGCAGCGCCATCAGCGCGCCGATCACCCGCATCGGCAGGGCGGCCATGGCGAGGGCGAAGTCGAACGGGCCGCCGTCCGCGAGGGGTTCGAGGAGGGCGACGACGGTGCGGCGGATCCGCTCCCGGTCGTTCTCCACGTTCTTGATGGACAGCGCCTGTTGCAGCGGGCTGCGCATCCGGGTGTGGGCCGGGGGGTCGGTCACCGCCATCTGGCGTCCGCCGGCCGGGTCGCCCTTGCCGAGGAGGTTGAGGAGCGTGCCCTGTTCGGAGGTGAAGGCGTCGTGGTCGCGCAGGATGCGGCAGGCCTCCGCGTGACCGACGACCGACCAGTACCCGATGTCGCGCACCGGCTGCCAGCTCACCGGAGCGTGCCGGCGCAGTTGCCGCCAGGCCTCGTGCGCCCCGTCCCCCCGGTAGAGGTCGGGGTCGATCAGATCGACCTGCTGCGGCGCGGAGACCGGGCAGCGGTTGCCGGAAGGGACCGTCGTCATCGGCTCTGCTCCTCCAGCCGCTCCACGAGCGCGGTGGCGAACTCGGCCACGGTGGGGGAGAGGAACAGGGTCTGCGCGGGGACGTCGACCCCGAACTCCCGCTGTACGACGACCAGTAGATCGGTCGCCAGCAGCGAGTGGCCGCCCAGCTCGAAGAAGTCGTCCTCGGTCCCGACCGGCTCGACTCCCAGGAGCTCGCCCCAGAGTTCGGCCAGCCGCAACTGCACCGTCGTGAGCGGTGCGACGAACTCGTTGGCCACGTTCCGGGGCACCCGGGTGGCGATCGGCAGGGCCCGGCGGTCGACCTTGCCGTTGCGGTTCAGGGGGAGCTCGGGGCGGATCAGGATCGCCCAGGGGACGAGGTGGGCGGGCAGCTTCTCCCGCAGATCCAGGCGCAGTTGACGGCCGAGACCGATCGCATTGCCCAGATCCGGATCGGCCGGCACGACATAGGCGAGGAGCCTGGTGCCGCCGACCGGGTCGGCCTGCGGCAGCACGACCGCGTGACGCACCCCCGCCATGTGCTCCAACTCGGCCTCCACCGCCTGCGGTTCGGCGCGATAGCCCTGCACCTTGACCTGCGCGTCCGCGCGCCCGACGAACTCCAGCGTGCCGTCCGGCGTCCAGCGCACCAGATCGCCGGTCCGGTACATCCTGGCCCCCGGCTCGGTCGCGAACGGGTCCGGTACGAACCGCTCCGCGGTCGCACCGGGTCGGTGCAGATAGCCGCGCGACAGTCCGGCACCCGCCGCGTACAGCTCACCGCATTCGCCCAGGGGTACGGGGCGCAGGTCGCCGTCGAGCACGGCGACCCGCGTGCCGCTGATCGGGCGGCCGATCGGCACGCTCCGCCCGGCCGCGAGGGTGCTGCTGGTCCAGCAGGTGGTGTACGTGGTGTTCTCCGTCGGCCCGTAGCCGTTGGTGAAGAGCAGGTGCGGGTACGCGGCCAGCAGGCGGCCCACGTGGCTCGGCGACGCGACGTCGCCGCCGGTGAGGACGTGGCGCACACCGGCGAACGCGTCCAGCCGGGAGCCCGCCATCTGGTGGAAGAGCCCGGTGGTCAGGAGGAGTACGGTCACGCCTTCGGCGCGGACGGTCTCCGCCACCTGCTCCAGCGTGATCGCGACCGGCGGGAAGACGACCAGGCGGCAGCCGTTGACCAGGGCGGCCCAGATCTCCAGGGTGGACGCGTCGAACGCGACCGGCGCGATGTGGAAGAAGACGTCCGAGGGGCGGGCCTCCATCCAGTCCGCGCCCCGCACGAGGCGGTCGACCGCCCGGTGCGGCACGGCCACGCCCTTGGGCTCGCCGGTGGAACCCGAGGTGTAGCTGACGTAGGCGAGCCGGTCGGGGTGACCGGGGCGAGGAACGGTCGAGCCGCTCGTCGGCCCGGGGGCCCCGGGGCCTTCCGCGAGCGCGGTGATGCCGTCGGGGACGCGGCCTTGGAGATCGTCGTCGACGATCACCATGCCGACGCCGGCGTCCTTCAGCAGCGCCTCCCTGCGGCTCGCCGGGTCGTCCGGTTCGAGTCCGAGGTACGCCCCGCCCGCCATGAGCACGGCGAGCAGGGCCACGATCAGCTCCGGGGACCGCCGCATCAGGACGCCCACGACGTCCTCCTGCGCCAGACCGGCGGCCCGGAGCCGCTCGGCGAGGTCCTGGGCGCGGGTGATCAGCTGCTGGTACGTGAGGGTCTGGCCGTCGCAGGTCACCGCAGGTGCGTGCGGGGCCCGCTCCGCCTGCTCGGCGACGAGCTCGTGAAGCGGCCGGGCCGTGAACGGAGGCTCTCCACTGCCGATGAACCCGGGAATGCCGGTGCCGGCGGTGATGTCCGCCGTAGGGGTGTCCGTCGTGGGGGTGTCCGTCGTAGGGACCGTGCTGGTCAACTGTCTCCCGCTTTCGTGTCCTGAAGTGATGCCGTGGGGGCCAGCCGGACCCATGTCGCCGTCGAGCGGGCCAGTTCGGTTCCGTCGCTGCGGAAGAGTGCGGTGCAGCAGGTGTGGACCCGGCCGTCGCCGGGGACGCCGCGTCCCACCGCGACCACGGTTTCGCCGACGCGCGGAAACGCCGTGATCCTGGCCGTCATCCTGCCGAGCACCAGCGGGCTGCGCACCGGGTCGAGCGTCCAGCCGCCCGGACAGTCCAGCGCCGCCCAGACCAGCTCCTCGGTGACGACGCCTGTTCCGGTTCCGCCGTCGGCGGCGGGGTCCGGCGTCCAGACGCAGGCGACGTGGTCGCCCAGGCCCGGCACCGGGCCGGGTGCCAGCCGCATGCCGTCCGGGTGTGCGGGGCCGCACACGAAACAGGTGGGGAAGGGGTGGGCGCCCTCTCCCTCGGCGCCCCGTCCCCCGTACCCGAGCGCGGCCTGCTCAGCGAGGTCGGGGGCGACGGCTTCGGGGGTGTCGGAGCCGCCGGGCGCCTGGGGCGACGCGGTCGCGACGAGGACGTCGCCGTGCCAGACGTGGACCCGCCGTCCTGCCCGGGTCAGCCAGAGGTCGGTGTCCAGCGGGGGCGGGGCGTGCAGCTGGACCACGAGTTCGCCCTCGTGCGCCAGCAGCCGTTTCGCGCGCGGAGCGATCAGACCGGAGACGTAGCCGCCGTTGGCGCTGGCCGGCGGGCCGTTGTGGCGGCGGCCGACACGGATCGTATCGACGCAGCCCAGGCGGTGTGCGATGTCGTCGTAGGTGTCCACCGGCTCAGACCGCCGGGACGAAGAAGAAGGTGTCCCGGGACGCGATGCGGCCCCGGGGCGCCATGCGGAAGAAGTCCGCGAACCGCAGCTCGACCCGGTCGCCGTCGCGCAGTTCGCCGCGGAACAGTCCGTGCACCGCGATCTCGTCGTCCGTCGCGACCAGGGTGGCCAGGGTGTGCTCGCCCTTGCGGATCACCCGCTGCTCGCGGTAGAAGTGCTCCAACTCGGCGTGTCCCACCAGTGGTTCGTAGCCGGGACGCCGGTAGCGCGCGTCCGGGGTGAACAGGTCGACCAGTGCCGGTACGTCTCCGGCGTCGACGAGTTGGTAGTAGCGGCGTATGCGGGACTCCCCGAGCGCGGCCGTCGTCCGGTCCATTACGAGAAACTCCCTGTGGTCTCTGTCCGTGCTGTGGATCGCCGTACGGGGCCTGGCATCGCCGAGGCCTCCGGGGCACTGTCGACCGCCTCGGCCAGGCGGGCGGGTGTACGCGCCCGGAACAGCGCGCTCAGCGTGAGTTCGCGGCCGGACCGCACCCGGACGCGGTTGATCAGCCGCGTCGCGAGCAGCGAGTTCCCGCCCAGCGCGAAGAAGCTGTCGTGGACGTTCACCGTGGGCAGTCCGAGGACCTCGGCGAACAGTGCGCACATGTCCCGCTCCGCCGGGCTGGTGGGCGTCGGGCCGGACGGCGCGGGCGCCGACTCCGGTACGGGCAGCGCGGATCGGTCGATCTTCCCGCGAGGCGTCAGGGGGAAGGCGTCCAGGGTGACGATCGCCGTGGGCACCATGTAGTCGGGCAGCACCGCCGAGGCGTGCTCCCGCAGCGAGGCCACGTCGAACCCCGGGGAGCCGGTTGCGGTCCCGGCTGCGGCCGAGGTCCCGGTCGGGGGCTCGGCCGATGTGGCGGTCGAAGTCCCGTCCGATGCCGCGCCCGACGTGGTGGTCCCGGTCGGGACCACGTAGCCGATCAGCCGCTTCTCGCCCGCGGCGTCCAGGCCCGCGAGGACCGTCGCCTGGGCGACGTCGGGGTGCCCGGCGAGCACCGCCTCGATCTCCCCCAACTCGATCCGGAATCCCCTGAGTTTGACCTGCTCGTCGACCCGGCCGAGAAACTCCAGTTCGCCTTCGTGGTTCCAGCGCACCACGTCCCCCGTGCCGTACATCCGGTCACCCGGCTCGCCGAACGGGCACGGCACGAAGTGCCGGGCGGTCCACAGGGGGCGGTTCAGATATCCGCGCGCCACACCGGCACCGGCGACGTACAGCTCGCCCGCCACGCCCGGCGGCACCGGCGACAGCGACTCGTCCAGCACGTACGCGCGCCTGTTGTCCATGGGACGGCCGATCGGCACGACATCGGGCACGGGCAGGCCCGGGCGCAACACGGTGCGCGTGGTGAACGTGGTGGCTTCGGTCGGCCCGTATCCGGCGACGACCACGGTGTCGGGACACCGGTCGAGCACCCGCCGCACCGCGTCGGCCGGGACGACGTCGCCGCCGGTCCACACCTGGCCGACGCCCGCCAGCACTTCCGGCGACTCCTCGGCGAGGACCCGGAACAGCCCGGCCGTCAGCCACAGCGCACCGATCCGGCCTTCGACGACGAGGCGCCGGTACGCCGCGAGGTCCAGGTCACCGGGCGGTGCCATGACCACCTGGCCGCCGTTGAGGAGCGGCACCCACCACTCGTAGGTCGACGCGTCGAAGGCGTGCGGGGAGTGCGCGAGCACCCGTGGGGGACTGTCGCCGCGCCAGCAGCGGTCCGACGTCATACCGAGGACGTTGCGGTGGCTGAGGGCCACGCCCTTCGGCGTACCCGTGGATCCCGAGGTGTACAGCACGCACGCCAGGTGATCCGGACGCAGCGGTACGAAGGGGTCTCCGGCCGACTCGTCGGCGAGGCCGGACGCGACGGCGTCGACGACCAACTCCGTTGCGCCGTCGGCGAGTTCATGGCCCTCGGTGGCCCGGTGGGTGAGCAGTACCGTGGCGCCGGTCCCGGTCATGACGTGCTGCAGCCGGGCGGCGGGGGACCGGGTGTCCAGGGGCACGTAGGCGCCCCCCGCCTTGCTGATCGCCAGCACCGACACGACCACGTCGACCGAGCGTTCCATGAGCACGGCGACCCTGCACTCGCTGCGCACGCCCAGCGCGACGAGCCGGTGCGCCAGTTGGTTGGCGCGTGCGTTCAGCTCCCCGTACGACAGGGTGAGGTCGCCGAAGACCACGGCCGGTGCGCCGGGTGTGCGGGCGACCCGGGCGGCGAAGGCTTCGGGCACCGTCGTCGACGGGAACGGACGTGCGGTGTCGTTCCACTCCACGACCGTCCGGTGCCGCTCCTCGGCGGTGAGGACGTCGTGGCTGCCGAGCGGGCGGTCGGGGTCGGCGCCGACGACGGTCTCCAGGAAGGTCAGGAACCGCCTTTGGTGGGCGGTGAGTTCGGCTTCGGAGTAGAGCGCCGGGTTCGCGTCGAAGTCGATTCTGGGCGCGGTGCCGTCGGACCGGTCGTAGACGGAGATCGACAGGTCCTCGACCGGCCCGTTGGAGAGGTTGTGCGCCGTGGCGCGGACGCCGGCGAACTCCAGGCGGTAGTAGAAGGACATGATGTTGGCGATGGGGCCGAAGGTGACCTGCTGCGGCTCGGCCGCGCCCAGATCCCTGCGGAGGTCCTCGCCCCGGTAGCGCTGGTGCTCCCGCAACGCGGCTATCTCGTCGGCCACTTGACGGACGAGAGCGGACAGGCCCCGCTCGGGACGCACCTGGATCCGCAGCGGCACCACGTTCGCCACCATGCCGGGGACGGCCCGCTCGGCGGGCGCCGTGCGTCCCGTCACGGGCATGCTGAGCACGACGTCCCGCTTGCCCGTGAGGCGGTGGAGGTACGCGGCGGTCGTGGCGATCACCGCGACGGGCCAGGTCGCTCCCGCGTGCTGTGCGGCAGTGCGCAGCGCGGTCATGGTGGGGCCGGAGAGGCTGCTCGTACGGCGCAGGAAGCTGCCCGACGCCGCCGCCGAACGGCCCGCGGGGCCGGCCGGATCCCCTCGGTCGGCCAGCCGGTCCCTCCAGAACTCCCGGTCGTCCTCGCGCTGTGGCGAGGCGAGGTAGTCCGCGTCGTGGGAGAGGAGCACGCTCAGCGGGCCGAAGGCGGCGCCCGGGCGCCCGGTGCCCTCGACGAGAGCGGTGTACGTCTTGGCCACGCGCCGTGCGACGAGCGACATGCTGAAGCCGTCGACCACGATGTGGTGGACCCGCTGGTACCAGAGGAACCGATCCGGCGCGATCTTGAACAGGGCCTGGCAGAAGAGCGGGCCGCGCGTGAGGTCGACCGGGGTGGCCAGATCCGCCCTCATCCACTCCTCGGCCGCCGCGTGCGGGTCGGGCGCCGAGCTGAGGTCGGCCCGGTGCATCGACCAGTCGAGGGAGGGTGCGACGACCTGCCGGGGTCCGTCCGCGTCGACGGTGAAGCGCACGCGCAGCGAATCGGTCTCGTCCACCACGCTGCGCAGTGCACGCTCGAACAGCTCCGCGTCGACCGGGCCGGGGATGTCGAGATATTCGCCCGTGTTGTACGCCGGACTGCCCGCGTGCAGGTGGTGGGCGAACCAGATTCCGGACTGTGCCGAGGTCAACGGCAGGTCGGCGCTCGTCACCGGGAGTTCCGGGCGGTCGACCGGAAGTTCGGCGCTCATGTCGTGACTCCGCTGGAAGGATCGAGGATCGACGAGAGGGTCTCGGCGAAGGACGCGACGTACGGCGCCGACAGCATGTCGAAGTGGTTGCCGGGCACGTCGAACACGCTCACTCCACCCTCGGTGTGCCGCTGCCACAGCGCGGGAACCACCTTGGGGGTGCGGCGCGTGGGATGGTCGTCGGCGCTCGCGAAGAGGTGAATCGGCGTACGCAGACGGGCTGTTGAGCGGTAGCGCGGGGCGGCGTCACCGTTCGCCGCGAAGATGCGCTCCATGCGGCGCAGGAGTGCGGACCTTCCGCGCGCGGGGAGTTGATCCGGGCCCGAGCCGAGCATGAACGGCGCGGTCTCGTTCCCGGCGCGGTTGCCCCGTGACGATCCCGGCGCTCCGACGTCGATGATCCCCAGGAACTCCGGCGGCTCGCCCTCGTTCTCCAGCAGCCTGGCCATCTCGAAGGCGACGAGCCCGCCGAAGGACCAGCCCATCAGCAGGTACGGGCCGTTCGGCGCCGCCTCGCGCATCTCGCGAAGGTAGCGCTCCGCCTGCTCCTCGACGGTGGCGAGCGGCTGCTCGTCGGTGTCGTAGCCGACGGCCTCGATGCCGAAGACCGGCCGGTCGGCGCCGAGGTGTCTCGCCAGCGAGAGGTACCCGGACGCGCCACCGCTCTGCGGATGCACCAGGAACAGCGGCGCCCGTCGGTGATCGCCCTCCACCAGGGGAACCACGAGCCGGCGCAGTGCGGCCGGTGCGGCCGGCAGTTCCGCGCACAGGCCCTCCACGGTGGGGTGGCGGAACACCGTGTGGAGCGGTGCGCGCACCCCCAGTTCCCGACGGATCTCCTCCATGAGCTCGACGGCTCTGAGCGAATGACCGCCCAGATCGAAGAAGTTGTCCCGTACGCCGACCTCCGGCGATTTCAGCACGCGCTGCCAGATCCTGGTCATCCGGAGTTCCAGCACGTCCCGCGGGGGCAGCACCGACGCGCCGTGATTCCGGCGGTCGGGGGCGGGCAGAGCCCCCCGGTCCACCTTTCCGTTGGTGGTCAGCGGCACCCGGTCCAGCACCGTCAGGGTCGCGGGGACCATGAACTCGGGGAGGGTCTCGCGCAGGGCGTGCCGCAGCGCGGTCACGTCTCCGCGCACCCCTCCGTCCCCGGCCGCACCCCCGCCCGCCTCTCCGTCCCCGTCCCCGTCTCCGTCTCCGTCCCGCCACACCACGTATCCCGCCAGCTCGGCGTCGGTCCCGCCGCCCCGCACGATGACGACGGCCCTGGCGACCCCGGGCTGTGCGCACAACGCGGCCTCGATCTCGCCGAGTTCGATGCGGTAGCCCCGTACCTTCACCTGTTCGTCGGTGCGGCCGAGGAAGACGAGGCTGCCGTCCGGCAGATACCGGGCCAGGTCGCCGGTCCGGTACAGCCGCCCGCCGCTTCCGTACGGATCGGGTACGAAGCGTTCGGCGGTCAGCCCCGGCCGGTTGGCGTATCCCCGGGTGACCCCGACGCCCCCGATGTGGATCTCGCCCGGGAGGCCGACCGGCACCGGGTTCCCCGCCCGGTCCAGCAGATGGACCCGGAGGTTGCCGAGCGGGCGGCCGATCGGGACGGAGGCGCCCGGCCGGTCGAGGTCCCGCCCGGCGTCCACGCGGTGAGTGACGCAGCCGACGGAAGCCTCGGTGGGGCCGTAGCCGTTCCACAGGGTCGACACCACGCCGAGCAGCCGGCGGGCCAGCTGTGGCTGGAGCGCCTCGCCCACGCAGATCGCCTGGAACCGGCCGCCCTGCCATCCGCTGTCGAGCAGCAGGAGCCAGGTGGCCGGGGTGGCCATGAGCGTGGTGACGCCGAACAGGCTCATCATCTCCGCGAGCCGGGGCCCGTCGACGGCGACCTCCGGAGGGGCGATCACCACGCTCGCGCCCCGGGTCAGGGGCATGAACACCTGGGGGACGAGGACGTCGAAGGAGATCGAGGCCACCGAGGCGACGACGTCGGTCCGGTCCAGGCCGAGCTGACGGCCGCGCACCACCAGGTAGTTGACGACGCCCTCGTGGGGGACCAGCACGGCCTTGGGCCGGCCCGTCGAGCCGGAGGTGTAGATCGAGTACGCGAGGTCGGCTGGGGCCGCGTAGGCAGGCAGCGGCTCGTCGGACCGCGCCGCGATCAGGTCGGCCTCGGTGTCCGTCCACACGACCGCGGCGCCGGTCTCCGGGAGCCGGTCGGCCAGTGACCGCTGCGTGACCAGCAGCGGTACCTCGGCGTCGGTGAGCATGAACGCGAGCCGCTGCTCCGGGAGTTCGGGGTCCAGCGGCAGGTAGGCGGCGCCGGACTTGAGCACGGCCAGCAGAGCCACGACCAGGTCCACCGACCGGGGCAGGCACACGCCGACGAGGCGCTCGGGGCCCGCGCCCCGGTCGCGCAGATGGCGGGCCAGCCGGTTGGCGCGCCGGTCGAGCTCTCCGTACGTGAGCCGCTGGTCGCCGCAGTGGACCGCCGCCGTGCCGGGGGCGAGCGCGGCCCGGTGCTCGACCAGCTCGTGCAGGCACAGTTCCGAGGGGACGGACTCGGTGGTGTCGTGGGCCGTCTCCAGGAGTTCCCTGCGCTCGGCCTCGGTGAGCAACTCAAGGCGGGAGAGCGGGAGGTCGGGGTCGTGCGCCGCGCTGTCGAGGAGGCGCAGGTAGTGGCCGACCAGGCGTTCCACGGTCGGGCGGTCGAAGAGGTCCTGGTCGAACGCGACAGTGCCGGTCGTGCCAGTCGGCCGCTCGGCCACCACCAGGCTGAGGTCGACCTTGGCGGTGCCGTTGTCGATGTCGACCGGCTCGACCTCCACCCCGGGAAACCGCGGCCCGGGGGCGCTGCCGGACAGTCCCGCGAACAGCACCTGGAACAGCGGGTTGCGGTCGGGGCCGCGCTCCGGCCGCAGTTCCTGGACGAGCCGTTCGAACGGGACGTCCTGATGGGCGTAGGCGTCGACCGCGGTGCGGCGGACCCGGCCGAGCAGTTCGGCGAAGCCGGGGTCGCCCGACAGGTCGGTCCTGACGACCACGGTGTTGATGAACGCGCCGACCAGCCCTTCGAGTTCGGGCCGGGTCCGGCCCGCGACGGGCGTGCCGACCGCCACGTCGTGCTGCCCGCTGTAGCGGGCGAGCAGCGCCTGGAACGCGGCGAGCAGCGTCATGAACAGAGTGGTGCCGTGCCGCTGCCCCACCAGCCGCAGCCGGTCCACCAGTTCGTCCGGGACCGCGAAGGTGATCCGCTCGCCCCGCCCCGAGCGGACCGGACCGCGCGGCCGGTCGGTCGGCAGGTCCAGAGTGGCCACGCCCGCGAGCCGCTCGCGCCAGTGGTCGAGCGGGACCCGCAGCCGCTCGCCGGTGAGCCGGTCCCGCTGCCAGTGGGCGAAGTCCGCGTACTGGATCGCCGGCGCGGGCAGCCCGTGCTCCCGGCCCTCCAGCCGGCTCCGGTACATCGCGGAGAGGTCGTCCCACAGCAGCGGCACCGACCATCCGTCGACCGCGATGTGATGGATGACGACCACCAGCAGGTGGTCGCTCTCGCCGGTCCGCAACAGCGTCGCGCGCAGCAGCGGGGCGCGGGTCAGGTCGAACGGGCGCCGGATCTCGGTGCGGGCGAGTGCGAGAGCCCGCCGGTCCGGGTTCTGTCCGGCGTCAACTCGTGCGTCGACGCAGGTCAGTTCGTAGGGACCCGCCGGTGAGACCGAGGGCTCGGGCCGCCCGTCCCGCTCGGTGAAGACCGTACGCAACACCTCGTGACGGCATATCAGATCCGAGAGGGCGTGCCCGAGCGCGGCGACGTCGAGGAGGCCGCGCAGCCGGAAGACCTCATGGACGTTGTAGAGGGCGGGCCCTTCGGAGAGGTGCTCGCTCAGCCACATGCGTTCCTGGGTGTACGAAGCCGTCAGCGTGCCCTCGGGGCGGGGCGGCACCCCGGACGCCGTGTCACCGGCGGAGGTGTGGCGGCGGGCGGCTCGGATGCGCTGGTCGAGCAGGGCCCGGGTGGTGGTGGCGGTGGCGACGGCCGGGCCGGGGCCGGGCGGCACGCCCGGTTCGGATTCGGGTCCGGGGCGACTGGGGTGCTGCTTCATGCGTGTGGGTCCTCTCCGGCGGGAAGCAGTGCCGGGTGGGAGTCGGTGCTGTCGAGGTCCGCCAGCAGCGCCGCTTCGATGCCCTGGGCCAGTTCCGCGACGGTGGGGTGGTAGAAGAGCAGGGTGAGCGGCAGTTCGAGGTCGAGCGCCCGGCTGAGCCGGGACATGACCTTCGACGCGAGCAGCGAGTGTCCGCCCAGCTCGAAGAAGTCGTCCTGCACGCCGCCGGGGGCGACGCCGAACACCTCGGCCCAGACCTCCAGGACGAGCAGCTCGGTCTCGGTGGGAGGCGCGTCGTCCGGTGCGCCCGGTCCGGCATCCGGCTGTTCCGCGGGACGGGCGGGGACCGCTCGCGGGGCGAGCCGGGGCTGCCACGCCGAGATCGGCCGCTCGGGGCTGCCGACGAGCCGGCCGAGCAGTTCCCGGTAATCCTCGGCCAGCCGGTCCATGGTGGCGCGGTCGAAGAGGTCGGTGGCGTAGCGGACCACACCGGTGAAGTGGTCGCCGTGGTCCGTCAGGGAGACCTCGACGTCGAACTTCACGATCTCGTAGGGAATCTGATGGGCACTCACGTCGAGCCCCGGCAGTCCGGACGGGAGGGCGGGCACCCCCTCCAGCTGGAACATCACCGTGAACAGCGGGTGCTGGCCGAGATCGCGCTCGGGGCGCAGCTCCTCCACCAGGCGCTCGAAGGGCACGTCCTGGTGGGCGTAGGCGTCCACCGCGCACTCCCGCACACGACCGAGCGCCTCGGTGAAGCTGGGGTCGCCCGCCAGGTCGGTGCGCAGGACCAGGGTGTTGACGAAGAACCCGATCAGCGGTTCCACCTCGATGCGGGTCCGCCCGGAGATCGGGGTTCCCACCGGCACGTCGGGCTCGCCCGAGTGGTGCGCGAGCAGTACCTGGAAGGCGGCCAGCAACGTCATGAACGGCGTCACCTCGTGGGCGCGCCCCAGCGTCCGGATGCGCTCGGTGAGCTCTGCCGGAATCCGCACCTCGACGTGGTCACCGCGCCCCGACCACAGCGCGGGGCGCGGCCGGTCCGTCGGGAACGCCGACGGGCTCCGGCCCGCCAGCCGCTCGCGCCAGTGGTCGAGCTGGTCGCGCAGCGCCGTTCCGGTGAGGAAGTTCCGCTGCCAGTCGGCGAAATCCTCGTACTGGACGGGGAGTTCCGGAAGTTCGACCGGTCGGCCGGAAACGGTGGCGCGGTACGCGACGGAGAACTCCTGCCACAGCACGGAGAGCGACCAGCCGTCGGCCGCGATGTGGTGGATCACCAGAAGCAGCAGGTGGTCGTCGGCGGCGATACGGATCAGCCGGGCGCGCAGCATCGGTGCGCTGCCGAGATCGAACGGGGTCGCCGCGTCGCCGACCACCAGCTCGTGGGCCCGCTCCTGAGCCTCCGCCAGGGGGAGGGCCGTCAGGTCGGTGAAGGTCGGCACGAAGGTGTCGACCGGTTCCGTGACCTGGTACGGACTGTCGTCGACCACGACGATCCTGCTGCGTAACACCTCGTGGCGCCGGACCACTTCGGTCAGTGCCGACACCAGCGCTCCCCGGTCCAGCGGGCCCCGCAGGCGGATCGCGACCGGCACGTTGTGGTCGGGCCTGCCCGGCCGGAGCCGGTCGAGGAACCACAGCCGTTGCTGCGCGAAAGACAACGTTGCCGGAGTGTCCACGCGCCGTTCGGAGGAAGGCATGAGGGATTCACCTTTCGCGGCGTTCGGGAACTCTGCAGAGACATGGGGAGACCTGGAAAGCCCCGCTGATTCGCTTCGTCGCGAACAGTACGAAGGACGCTAGTCGATGTTCGCCCGGCTCGGCAAGATCACGCAGGGGATCCGACGTCAAGAAATCTTTTCGTTGCATCCGGGAGGGTTCGATGGATAACATCGCACCGTCGAACGCCAACGTGCTGCTCCGGGCCATTAGTTAAATGGTTGACCATGGTGTCAGTATCGGGAGCATCGGGCGTTGATACTGGTCAGGCGCTTCTCGGGGGGTGCGAGAGTGTCGTGTAAGGCCAGCGGGGCATTCGCGAAGCGAAGCTTACCGGGCAGTATTTCTTGAAAGTCTTCCACTGCCCGCAGGGCGATTGTCGGTGCTCATCCATGCCGGGCTGTCATTCGAGTCGAGTGCTTTAAGGCAGCTGTTGTGGGAACGCGGGAACGCGGGATCGCGGGAACGTAGGAACTCGGAGAAGTCATGATGCGACAGCAGAATTTAGTGAGTTCCTTTATCTCTCACGCCACCCACCACCCCGCCGATCCGGCGTTGGTCTGGCACGGAGAAGAAACGACCTATTCCGAACTCCTGGAGCTGGCGTACCGGGAGCGCGCGCGGCTCACCCGACTCGCGCCGGGCGCGGACGGGCCGATCGGCATCCTGGCCGCCAAGTCGCCTGCGGTGATCGCACTGGTGCTCGCCTGTCTGATGGAAGGGCGCCGGTTTCTACTGCCTTCACCCTTGTTGACGACAAGATCACTGAATCGGTTGTTCGAGCAGGCCGGTTGCTTGCACGTGCTGTCACCGGGGAGCCCTGAGAGCCCCGAGAGCCTGGCGACGCCTCGGGCCGAGCCGAGTGCATCGTCGGATCCGACCGCATCGTCGGATCCGGCCGCGTCGTCGGATCCGACCGCTTCCGTGGAGCCGCGCCGGACCGAACCGTCCGACGTGTCCTTCATGTTCACCACCTCCGGATCCACCGGGCACCCGAAGATCGTGCCGCTGAGCACGGGCGCGGTGGACCGCTTCACCGACTGGGCGGGCGAACACTTCGGCATCCGCCGGGGAACGACCGTGCTCAACTACGCCCCGCTCAACTTCGACCTCTGCCTGCTGGACATCTGGACCACGCTCAAGAACGGCGGCCGTGTCGTCCTGGTCGACCCCGCGCAGGCCACCGACGCCCGGCACCTCCTCGACCTCATCGCCCAGCACGAGGTCCGGGTCGTCCAGGCGGTGCCGATGTTCTACCAACTGCTCTCGGACGAGGCCGCGCGACGCGGCCTGCGGCTCGACACGGTCGAGCACGCCGTCTTCACCGGCGACAGCATGCCCGCCCGCTGCCTCGCCCGACTCCCCGGACTGTTCGCCACGGCGCGGCTCTCCAACATCTACGGCTGCACCGAGACCAACGACAGCTTCCTCCACGAGGTCGACCGCAGCGAACCGACGGACGCTCCCGTCCCCATCGGCAGCCCGCTGCCCGGGGTGCACGCCGTGATCGTCGACGCCGAAGGCACGATCCTGACCGGGCCCGGAACCGGCGAACTCCATGTCGCGACACCGTTCCAGACCGACGGCTACCTCGACCGGGACCAGGACGCGGACAGGTTCGCCACGCACTTCGACGGGCAGCAGGAGCGGCGTTACTTCCGCAGCGGCGACCTGGTGCGCCGCGACCCGGACGGCCGGATCACCCTGGAGGGCCGCAACGACCACCAGGTCAAGGTCCGTGGTCTACGGGTCAACACGCACGAGGTCGAGCAGGTGCTGCTGAAGCACCCGGACGTCGTGGAGGCAGCGGTGATGGCGGTGCCCGACGCCGTGGCCGGCCGCCTCCTGCACGGCGTCGTCCGCCGCGCACCCGACAGCCGGCTCAACAGCCTCGAACTGCGCGGGCACTGCGCGGAACTGCTGCCCACCACCGCCATCCCCTCGACCGTGCTGATCGTGGACGACCCCTTGCCGAGGACGTCCACCGGCAAGATCGCCCATGCGCTCGTCGAGGCCGCCCACCCCCCTCACGGCCGAACGAAGGAACGCTGACATGGAGAGCGCCGACATGAAGCACGACACGGTGGTCAAGCAATTCATCATCGAGGAGTTCCTGCCGGACGTCGACATCGCCGAACTGGCCTCCGACTACGACCTGATGGCCGGAGGCGTCATCGACAGCCTCGGCCTGCTCAAGACGATGGCCTGGCTGGAGGACAGGTTCGACCTGCGCGCCGACCAGATCGACCTCAAGCCCGAGAACTTCCGCTCCGTCGCCGAGATCAGCACCTTCGTCGAGCGGGCCCGGCGGCAGCAGGCGGAGGCCAAGTAGCCATGCACGAGGTGCCCTTGGCGCTGCTCACCCGGGACCGCCCCGTGGAGCGGCAGATGTGGCGGTCCTTCTGGGACCGGCTGCACGAAGGCGGTCTCCAGCGGGGCGAGACGGTGGCGCTGCTGGCCTCGCTCTCCACCCGCATGCCGGACCGGGACACACTGGGCGCGTTCCTGCGCTCACTGGACGAGCGCCGCCCGCAGCCCGTCGCACGGCTGGCGGGCACGGCCAACATCGTCGGCACCGGTGGCGGGCCCAGCACCTTCAACATCTCCACCGCTGCGGCGTTCGTCGCCGCCGCGATGGGGGTCCGCGTGGCCAAGACGGGCTCCCGCGCCTACACGAGCAGCTGCGGATCGTACGACCTGCTGGAACTGCTCGGCATACCCCTGACCACCTCGTACGAGCAGACCGACGCCACGCTGGAGCGGTACGGCATCGCCTTCCCCGGGCACTTCGTGTACCCCCGCGAGCTGATGCTGCTGGCGAAGAGCGTTCTGCCGCTGGAGCTGCGGACGCTCGGCCGGTTCATCAACTCGGTCGGTCCCTTCCTGGCAGCGCTGCCGGTCTCGTACCAGCTCATCGGCGTGGCGGACCCCTCGCTGCTGCCGAGCCTGCGGTACGTCGCGGACAGCACGGCCGACCGGAGGATCTGGCTCTGCAACAACGCCCTGGGAATCGACGAGCTGGTCAGCTCCGTCGACAACGTCATCCACAGCAACGACGCCGCCGGCGAGATACGGCTGCAGGCGGACGCGCCAGGATCGATGGACGAACTGCGGCCGACCCCGCTGAGGACAGAGGTGGTGGAGCACTTCCTCGGCGTGCTGTCCGGCAAGGGCTGGGGCCTCGCGACAGACACCGTCTGTCTGAACGCCGCCGCGCTGGCCGTCGCGAGCGGGCTCGTGGACGACTGGGCCGACGCGACGGCGGCAGCCGAGGACGCCCTGATCAGCGGCGCCGCACTCGACCTCGTCAACCGGCTGCGGACCCGGCCGGTACGCACGGCTGCGGTCGGGGTGGGCCCGCGGTGAGCGAGTTCTTCGCGCGGCGGGCACCCGGCCGGCCGGGTCTGGCCCTGTTCCTCAACGCCGGGGACCCGCCACTGCCCGTCCTGGCCGACCTCGTGCGGATGCTCGACGACTGCCGGGTGGACTGCCTGGAGCTGGCCGTGCCCTTTCCCGACTCGGTCACCGACGGGGAGGTCAACAGGCGTTCCGCACAGCGTGCGTTGGCCGAGGGCGTCGGCCTCGACGAGGTGCTCGACCTCCTCGGCGGGATCCGTCCCCACCTCCGCCATCTGCGGGTGGCGCTGCTGGCGGACTGGAGCCACACGGTCAGACCCCTGCCGTTGGCGGACTTCGCAGGCCGGGTCGCCGCTTCGGGCGCCGACGGACTGCTGGTCCACGGCCTGCCCCCACGGCTGCGCACCGGCCTCCGCGAAGCGGCACGGGACGCCGGGCTGCCCCTGGTGACCACCTGCTACGCGAGTTCGGCCGCAGAGGTGAAGGCCGAGGCCGCCGAGCACGCAGCCGCGTATCTGTATCTGGTCGCCCACTACGGCCGCAGCGGCAGCAGTGCGAGCGCCGCCGATCCCCGCCAACTGGCCTCCACCATCGCCCTGTTGCGCAAGGCGGCCACGGCGCCCGTCGCCGTCGGCTTCGGCATCCGGTCCAGGGACGACATCGCCAGGGTGCACGCCCTCGGCGCCGACGCCGCGATCGTGGGCAGCGCAGGAGTCGCCAGGATCGAGCACGCCCTCGCCCAACAGGCCGACGTGGTAGACGAGTTCCGGTCCTTCGTACACACCCTTCTCCCCGATTCCCCGACCCCCTTCCCCGACCCAGTCAGGAGTTCCACCCCATGATTGTCCGACGTCTTGACGATGTGCCGGCCGTGGACTGGGGCAACGGTCTCAGCCGCAGATTCCTCGTCGAAGCCGACGGCATGGGCTATTCGATGACCGACACCACGGTGCTGGCGGGCACCAAGTCCCGGCTGGAGTACCGGCGTCACCTCGAAGCGTGCTACTGCATCAGCGGTACGGGAGAAGTGGTGGACGCCGACGGTACGTCCCACCCGATCGCACCCGGCACGCTCTACGCCCTCGACCAGCACGACGCCCACTACCTCATCGCGGGACCGGAAGAAGACCTCCGACTGGTGTGCGTCTTCACGCCCGCGCTGCACGGAGGCGAGCGGCACAGCCTGGACTCGCCCGAGTTCTCCCAGTACTGACGGGACCGACACATGATCAGATGGAACGCCGACCAGACCGCACTGCGCCAGGGCCTCAGCCACTGGCACCAGGCGCTCAGCGCCGGCCACATCGAGCGGGACGCCGAAGGTCTCTTCCCGTACGACCAGTGGAAGCTGATCCAGGAGTCCGGAATCCTCGGCCTGCCCTTCGACGAACAGTGGGGCGGACTCGGCCAGTCCCTGCTCACCACCATGTACGTACTGGAGGAGCTCGGCGCGGGATGCCGCGACGGCGGGCTGAACTTCTCGGTCTCCACCCACCTGGTCAGCGTCGGCGTTCCCCTGCAGCGCTTCGGCTCGGAGGCGCTCAAGCAGCGCCATCTGCCCGGCATCTGCTCCGGCGGGACGATCGGGGCGCACGCGATCACCGAGTCCGAGAGCGGCTCCGACGCGCTGGCCATGCGGACGACGGCGACGCGCGAAGGCGACCATTTCGTACTGCGGGGCACCAAGTGCTTCGTCAGCAACGGTCCGGTGGCCGACGTGTTCGTCGTCTACGCCCGTACGCACCCGGCGGGCGGGCCGCTGGGCATCACCGCCTTCCTCGTGGAGCGGGACACCCCGGGCCTCTCCGTCGGAGCGCCCGTCAGCAAGATGGGGCTCAGGACCTCTCCGCTGGGTGACCTGCACCTCGACGACTGCCGGGTTCCCGCGTCCGCCGTCATCGGCAGCGTCGGCTCCGGCTTCCTGGTCCTGGACCACGTGATGAAGTGGGAGATCCTCTGCTCCTTCATCATCAACACCGGCCAGATGCGCCACCGGCTCGACCGCTGTGTCGAGTACGCGAGAACACGCACCCAGTTCGGGAAGCCGATCGGTGCGAACCAGTCGATCGCCCACCGGCTCGTGGACATGCGGACCGGCCTGGAGACCGCCCGCAAGTGGCTCTACGACACGGCGGTCCGGCTGACCGAAGGCGAGAACGTCACGACGGACATCGCCACCTGCAAACTGCTCGCGAGCGAGAGCAACGTCGCCTCCGCACAGGCGGCCGTGCAGATCTTCGGAGGCCAGGGCTACCTCACCGGGTGCGGCCTGGAGAAGGACCTGCGGGACGCGACGGCGAGCACCATCTACTCGGGCACCTCGGAGATCCAGCGCAATCGCATCGCCTCGATGCTGGGGCTGTGACGCTTGATGCTGATCAAGATCTGCGGCGCCACCCGGGCGGGGGACATGGAACCGCTCGCCTCGGCAGGAGCCGATCTCGTCGGGGTCTGGCACGGCGTGCCGGGTGGCCGTACGGACCTGCCCCCGGCGGAACTGGCAGCCCTGGCCGCGGCGGCACACCGCACCGCACGCCTCCGGCCCGTCCTCGTCACCTTCCTCAACGACGCCGAGGCACTGCGCTCCGCGCTGACCTCCGCACGGATCGACTGGGTCCAGCTGCACGGCTACCAGACACCGGGCACCGTCCGCGCACTGAAGGGCGCGGGGGACTTCACCGTGGTCAAGGTCGTGCACCTCGGCGCAGGGGGTCGGGGCACGTGCCCGGAGCTGCCCCTGATCCCGTCGTACGAGCGGGCCGGCACGGATCTCTTCCTGGTGGACGCGACGGCCGACGACGGTCGCATCGGCAGCACGGGGCAACAGGCCGACCCCGGGGCAGTCCTGGAGGTCGTGGCACGGATGTCGCGGCCGTTCCTGCTCGCCGGCGGCATCTCGGGAGACAACCGGGCGGACTACCGGGCCGTGCGGGAGCACCCGCTCTTCCGGGGCATCGACGTCGACACGGCGGCCAAGGACCCCGGCGGCGGACGGATACGGGCCGAGCGGGTCACGGCGGTGGTCCGGGGCTGGCGGGCGGACGGCGATGCGGGGGAGGGGGCGTGACGGCCGCGTTCGTCGAGGCGCTGCTGGGCGCCCGCCGACCGGTGATCATGGAGCTGAAGCGGCAGGACGCCGCAGGCCGCGACCTCTTCGACGGGCGGTCCGTCGCGGACCTCGTCGCCGCGTACGAGGACGTCGGCGCACCCTGTCTCTCCGTGGTGACCGGCCACTGGTTCGGCGGCACCGGGGCCCTGCTGCAAGAGGTCGTCCGATGCACCGAACTCCCGGTGCTGCAAAAGGACTTCATCACCCGGCGCAGCCAGTTGGAGCAGGCCGGGGAGGACGGTGCGTCCGCCGTCCTGCTCACCGCCACACTGCTGGCGAGGTCCACCCTGGGCAATCTGATCGACCACGCCGTGCGGCTCGGCCTGACCCCTTTCGTCGAGGTGACGACGGAGGCGGAGACGCTGCGCGTACCGCGCGGCGAGGACTGTGTGATCGCGGTCAACAACAAGGACATCACGACCCGCGAACGCGGCGCGGGGGACATCGGGCGGAGCTCGGAGCTCCTGCCCGCGCTGAAGCACACCGGCACCCCGTGCCCGGTGAGCGCCGGCGGCATCGAGCAGCCGGAGGTCGCGGCCCGGCTGGTACGGGAGGGCTTCGCAGGAGTGCTCATCGGTACGGGACTCCTGCGCACGAACAGCCTGACCGACTGGCTCGACGACTTCGACCACGTACGCCACGCCCGTTCCTGAACACCCCACACACATCCGGAGGAAGCACATGAGCAGCACCGCAGTCGAGCAGTGGAAGGTCGTCGTCAACGACGAGGAGCAGTACTCGATCTGGAGCGCCGACCGCGAGTCCCCGGCGGGCTGGCACGAGGTCGGCGTGCAGGGCGAGAAGGACGAGTGCCTCGCGCACATCGAGCGCGTATGGACCGACATGCGCCCCCTGAGCCTGCGGCGGCGTACCGCCTCGGAAGCGGGTGCCGAGTGAATCAGGCACTCCCCGTGGCCGATCCGGCCCCTCTCGCCGACCCGGCCGGGCCCCTGCTCTCCACCACTCTGCGCATGGAGCCGGGCGACGCCCAGGGGTGGGTCGTCGTCGACCGCATGGTCGACGGGCTGGCCATGGGCGGGACCAGGATGACCGCGACGGTGACCGAGCAGGAACTGGCCCACCTCGCCAGGGCCATGACCCAGAAGCTGGCGCTGGTCGGCCTGCCCATCGGAGGCGCCAAGGCCGGCATAGCGCCCGCGCCCGGGGCGGCGGTCCAACGACCGGAGCTGATGCGGGCGTTCGGCCGCGCGGCGGCCCCGCTGCTGCACGGCGGCGTCTACCTCGGCTGCGACCAGGGCACCACCTACGCGGACCGGCAACTGGCCTTCGACGCCGCCGGGTACGACGTCGCCCACCGGCCCGGCGCGACCCGGCTCACCGTCGGCTGGGACGAACTCTGGACCCACCTGGCCGACATCACCGGGTTCGGCGTGGCCGTCGCGGTGCTCGGCACCCTGCGCGCCGCCGGCACGCGGACCCCGCAGCGCATCGCGATCCAGGGGTTCGGCACGGTCGGGCGCGCGGTCGCCCGCCACCTGGCCGACCACGGGCACCTGGTGGTGGCCGTGGCCGACGTACGCGGCACGATCGAGGATCAGCGCGGGCTGCCCGTCGCCGCGCTCACCGCGCTCACCAGCAGCGACGGCACGATCGACAGGACCCGGCTGCCCGCGACGGCCCGGGTGCACACGGCCGGGCAGGCGTGGCTGCACGTCGACGCCGACGTCCTCGTGCTCGCGGCGTCCGCAGCGGCGGTCCGGGAGGACGCGGTGCCCGACGTCCGGGCCGGGACGGTGGTCGAGGGCGGGAACATGAGCTGCACGGAACCGGCCCGCCGGCTGCTCCGCGAGGCTGGTCACACCGTCCTGCCCGACGTGGTCGTGAACGTGGGCGGTGCTGCCGCAACCGGCTGCGTCCTCGCCGGCCTCGCCCCGTCCGGCCTGCCGCTGCCGCGCCTCTCCGCCTGGCTGCGTGCATGGATCGCCGCCAGGATCACCAGGAACTGCGAACTCGTCCAGGAACTGCACGGCTCGGGCAGCACCGACCCGGTCGCGCAACTGCTCACCGCGAAAGGGGTATATCCAGGAAATCGGGTACACCAAGTGCACCAGGCGCATCAAGAACCCGTCGCCTGACGCCTCCTCGCGCCTGCGGACCCGCAACCGCCCGTCCCGGCCGGGGGCATGGTACTCCGTCAGTCGGTGACCGAAATAAGCCCCCTGTAAGGTCATGGCCCCTGAGCGGCATGTTTGCATACGTCAATGATCGTTAACGCAGAGAAGACACATCAGCCGCGGACGTACGTGGACCACATCCTGGATCACTGGCACGAGGACGAGGACGCCGAGGCGCTCGTCCAGGGCGCACAGCGGCTGACCCGGGGGGAGGCCAGGCGGCGGCTGTTCCGTCTGGGGCACGCGCTGCGCGGGCAGGGGCTCGCGCCCGGCGACGGAGTGGGGCTGTTCCTGGCCAACCGGCTGGACTCCGTACTGGTGCAGCTCGCGGTGCACCTCATCGGCTGCCGCGTCGTGTTCCTGCCGCCCGAGCCGGGTCCCGGCGAGCTCGCCGCCCTGGTCGAGCAGTCCCGGGCACGCGCCGTGGTCACCGACCCGCTCTTCGCGCAACGGGCCGCGGACGCGGCCGGCCGCAGCGTCCACGCCCCCGTGCTGCTCAGCCTCGGCCCCTGCGAGCAGCCGTGCACGGACCTGCTGGCCCTGGCGGCCGGGTGCCCGGCGGTACGCCCCGAAGGGGTGCCCGCGCCGGGAGCCGACGAGGCCGTCACCGTCCTCTACACCGGCGGAACCCTGGGCCGTCCCAAGCTCGCCGCACACAGCCGTCGGCTCTACGACGCAGTGGTGGAGCTGGTGGTGGGCGCCCCGGAGGACCCCCGGCCGGCGGTCTTCTCCGCCACGGAACCGGGCGCGGACCGGGTGCTCGCCGCCACGCTGCTCACTCACGGCAGCGGCCACCTCACCACGATCCAGGCGCTGGTGACCGGGTCCGTCCTCGTCGTGCTGCCCGAGTTCGAGGCGGGCGCGGCGCTGACGGCGCTGCGCGAGGAGCGGATCACCGCCACCATGTTCGTACCGCCGATGCTGTACGCGCTGCTCGACCACCCGGAGTGCGGGCCGGGGGCCCTGCCCGCGCTGCGGCGGATCGTCGTCGGTGGCGCGGCCTCGTCGCCCAGCCGACTGCAGCAGACGGTCGAGTTCTTCGGGCCCGTACTCAGCCAGGCCTACGGGCAGTCGGAGGCGCTCGGCATCGCCGCGTTCGGTGCCGAGGACCTCGCGTCGGCGGGCGCAGAGCGGCCCGAGCTCTGGCGCAGCTGCGGCCGGGCGATATCCGACACCGAGATCGAGATCCGTACCGAAGGCAGTACGGAGGCGCTGCCCGCCAGGCAGGTCGGCGAGGTGTGCGTCCGCGGCGAGACGGTGATGCTCGGCTACTACGAGGACCCGGAGCGCACCGCCGAGGCGCTGCACGACGGCTGGCTGCGCACCGGCGACATGGGCTACCTCGACGCCGAGGGGCACCTCTACCTCGTCGACCGGGCCAAGGACATCATCGTCACCGGCAGCACCAGCGACAACGTCTACTCCCGGGTCCTGGAGGACTTCCTGCTCACGCTGCCCGGTGTGCGCAACGCGGCGGCGCTGGGCGTGCCCGACGAGGAGTACGGGGAGGCCGTTCAGATCTTCCTGGCCACGGCCGAGGGCGCCGACGTCGACCCGGCCGCGGTCGGCGCCTCGGTGACCGCCGAGCTGGGAGAGCTGTACACGCCCCGCAGGACGGTCCTGCTGGACCGGCTGCCGACGACCAAGGTCGGCAAGGTGGACAAGAAGGCGCTGCGCGCCGCGTGGACGAACGCGGTCCCGGCCACGCCGTAAGCGTCGTCCTCGGACCGGGGTTCGGCGTCGGGACGCGGGAGCACAACGCTTCGCGGGGGTCCTGGCGCCGGGCCGGACACCCCGGCATCAAGCCAATCGTGCCCGGGGCGCACGCCATCCGGCCAAGGTCGCCGAGGGCCCTCATGGAGTCGATCACCGGCCTTGACGCGTGTCCCGGGCGGGTACGGGGATCGGACGTCCGAAGAGGCGTCAAGTCTCCGGACCGGTCGGCCGCGCAGCAGGAGTGGCCTCTTTCCGGTCACGCAGACCCTTACGGCCCTCCCCACAACGCCGGAGGGACAACATGACCGGGCACGCCGCCGACTGGCTGCCGGCCGTCGCCGGCGGTGTGCTGCTCACGCTGATGACCCAGTTCATCGGTGAACCCGCCCACCACACAGGCCCCGTGTGCGCCTGCTGGGAGTTGCGCTCGTCCTCCTGGGCCTGGCACTGCCCCGGACCAAGGCCCGCATCCGCACCGGCCTGGCCGCCCGGCGCGGACTTCGCGTCTCATGCCCGGGCCGGTCCACGGCCCAGGACACGCAGGAGCAGGGCGTACGTGGTGGAGGCGACGACGAAACCGACGGGCAGCGCCAGGTCCACTCCGCCCAGGGCGTGTGCGACCGGGCCCGTGTAGAGGGTGTTCACGCACAGGGCCGCCGCGGTGACGCCCGCCGTGAGTGCGAGGGCTCCGGCGGGGTTGACGCCGGCGGTGAACCAGAAGGGGCTGCCCGGGGTCTCGTCCATGAGCGCGGGGCCGTCGTAGCGGTTGCGGCGCAGCAGGATGTCCGTGGCGTAGACGGCCGTGGCGGGTCCGAGGAGGACGACCGTGAGCTGCAGGACGTTGCTGACGGTGTCGAGGAAGTTGGATATGAGCAGCCCGTACAGGGTGAGGGAGACGGCGGCGACTCCGTCGACGACGACGCTGCGGGCGCGGCGGATGCGGATGCCGACGGCTTGGAGGGCGAGTCCGGCGCTGTAGGAGGTCAACGCGTTGATGGCGATGGTGCCGAGGACCAGGGCCAGCAGGAAGACCGGGGTGAACCAGGCGGGGAGGATCTTTTCGAGACCCGTCCGGGGGTTGCTCATGTCGACCGCGGTCGCGGCACAGGCGCCGAGGGAGCAGACGATGACGCCCGGCAGGAATCCGCCCAAGGCGGTCCAGCCGACGACGGCCTTGGCGGACGTCGTGCGGGAGAGGTAGCGCGAGAAGTCGGCGCTGGTGGTGTAGGACAGCGGGGCGGAGGCGATGAGGGTCACGCCGGCGATGAGGGCCGACCACAGTCCGATGCCGCTGAGCGGCACGGCCGGGGTGTGTCCGAAGTCGGTGTGGACCAGGACCGGTACGGCGACCACGGCGAAGACGGCCGTGAGGACGAGGGTGATCGGGAGGTACAGCTTCGTGATCATGCCGTGGCCGTAGACGCCGATGGCCAGGGTGAGGGCGGCGATGACCACGACGACGGCGATCTGGACGCCGGTGCCCGCAGCGATGCCGGTCATCTCGACGAGGGAGAAGGCGGCGGTCGAGGCCGCGGCGAGGTTGAGGGCGAAGTAGCAGACAGAGATCAGCCAGCCGACGATCGCGTTGTTCACCCGGTTTCCGCGTACTCCGTACATCGCTCGCGTGATCACCTCGCTCGGAGCGCCCGCGGCCGGGCCCGAGACGGCGAGGAGACCGGTGGTCAGCCAGAACAGGTTGCCCACCACGATGACCGCGAGGGCCTGCCACAGGCTCAGACCCATGAGGATCAGGGCGCCGCCGGTGACCAGGCTGAGGTAGTTGACGTTGGCCGCGGCCCAGATGGCGAACAACTGCCGCGGGCGGCCGTGGCGTTCCTCGTCGGCGATGAGGTCGATGCCGTGTGCCTCGATACGACTCGCCCGCTCGGAGGAGGACTTGGAAGGAGACCTGGCCGCCTGGCCCGCAGCGTGTGTGCCGGGACCGTGTGGGCCGGGGTGCGGGCCGGGGTGCGGGTCGGGAATCGTGGACGCCATCAGGCTCCTCCGGATGCTGGATACCCACCTGGTTGTTTATTGGTCGCAAACTCAATAGCATCGATTCCATGTCGTCAAGCGTTTCGAACAAGCGAATCCGTCTGTCTCCGGCCGCCAGACGTGCGGAAATCGTAGCCGCGGCGGCGACGGTCGCTCTGACCGAAGGGCTGGAGTGCGTGACGCTCCGGCGCATCGCCGACGAGCTCGCCGTGCGGCCCGGGCTGATCAGCCATTACTTCCCGGCCGTGGAGGATCTCGTCGCCGAGGCGTACGGCGACGCCGCCACGACGGAACTCGAAGCGCTCCTGCCTGCCGACCGGGCCTGCGCCTCCCCGACGCAGCATCTGGCGCGCTTCTTCGCCCGGGCGACGGGGGCGGCGTACGACGACGTCAGTCGACTCTGGCTCAACGCCCGCCACCTCAGCCGCTACCGCCCCGTCCTGCGCGAGCGCGTCGCCGTGCAGGAGCACGCGTGGCGCAGCCGGCTCGAAGGGCTCATCCGTGAGGGCGTGGAACAGGGCGAATTCCACACCGACCACCCGAGGGTGACGGCCATTCAGATCCTGGTCGTCATCGACGGCCTCGGCGCCCACGCCAACGCGGCCACCCCGGAGAGCCCGGAGAGCCCGGAGAGCCCGCCCGAGATCACCCACATGGCCCTCACCACCGCGGAACGCGAACTCGGCCTGCCCACCGGCACGTTGAGCGCCGCCGACGCCACATCAGCACCGACGGCCCCGGCGGCACCGGCGGCCCCGGCGGCATCCGCCAATGACACCGCCGCAGCCCCCGCCGTCACCCCGAACTGACCCCCGTCCCTCCATGGAGCCCCACGTGCCTACCTCTCTCGTCCTGCTCTCCGCCGGACTGCTCGACCCCGTCTCGGGAGTCCTTCTGCCGCAGACCGCTCTTGCCGCGGCCGAAGGGCGGATCACCGCGCTCGGTGACGACCGCGAGATCCGCGCCTTGGCCGACGCCTCGACCACCGTGATCGACCTCAAGGGAGCCGTGGTGACCCCGGGGCTGGTCGACGGGCACCTCCACCCCGTCACGGGTGCCGAACTCACCCACGGGCTCGACCTTTCGCACTGCACGGACGTACGGGCCGTACGAGAGACACTCGCCCGCGGGGTGGCCTCGCTGGCACCGGGGGAGTGGCTGCACGGCTGGGGTCTCGATCCGAACGCCTTCGGCGACCTGCCCGTCGGGACCGCGCCCTTCGACGCCGTGCTCGACGGTGTCCCGGCCCTCCTGCTGCTCTTCGACGCCCACTCCATGCTGGCCAGCCGCCGGGCCCTGGAGATCGCCGGGGTCGAAGGACCGCGCTCCTTCGACCAGGCCTCGGCCCAGATCGTCTGCGACGACCAGGGGCGGCCGACCGGTCTCCTGCTGGAGGATGCCGCCTGCGAGATCGTCGAACGGGTCGCCCCGCAGCCCACCCGCGCGGAACGCCGCGACCGGCTCGCCGCCGCCCTGCGGGCCATGGCCGCCACCGGCCTCACCGGTGGCCACGTCATGGACGCGGGCGGGGACAGCCTCGCCTTCTACGGTGAACTCGACGCCGCGGGCGACCTCCCGCTGCGGCTCCGCGTCGCCCCCTGGTGCCAACCCGGCACCGGCGCCGACGAGTTGCGTGCCCTCGTCGAGCAGCAGGGCACCGGCGGGAGGCTGTGGCGTACCGACGGCGTCAAGATCTTCATGGACGGCACGATCGACAACGGCACCGCCTGGCTGGAGCGCCCCGACCGCAACGGCGAGTCCACGCACGCCTTCTGGCCGGACCCCGCCGTGTACACGCGGATCATCGGAGAGCTCCACCGGGCAGGCGTGCCCACCGCGACCCATGCGATCGGGGACGCGGCGGTCCGGCACGTCCTCGACGCCGTGGAGAAGGCACAGACGGAGAGCGGGCGCGGGGTACGCCACCGCGTCGAGCACATCGAGACGGTCCCCGACGACACTCTGCGCCGCTTCGCCGAACTGGGTGTCGCCGCCTCCATGCAGCCCACCCACTGCTGCGACTTCACCCGGGCCGACCACACCGACAACTGGTCCCGGCGCCTGGGCGAGGAGCGTGCCGCGCGCGCCTGGCGCTGCCGTGACCTGTGGGACTCCGGTGCCACTGTCGTACTCGGCTCCGACTGGCCCATCGCGCCGTACCCGCCGCTGGGCGTCATGGCCGGGGCCCGCCACCGCCGTCCGAGCCGTGATGTCACGCGCCCTGCGCACGGCCCCGAACAGGCTCTCACGTCTCTGGAGGCCTTGCAGGGCATGACGGTCAACGCCGCCTGGGCCGCGGGGGAGGAGCACGAGGCGGGCCGGATCGCCGTCGGCCACCGCGCCGACCTGACGGCCTTCGCCGGGAACCCGCTCACCACCGCTGCCACCGACCTCCCGGAACTGCCCGTGCTGCTCACGGTTCTCGACGGACGGCCCACGCACCGGGCCGCGCACGTGTGACGAGGCGGCGCGGCGGCAGCGGCGACGCGTCGTGGACCTCGCCCCGGGCCCGGGGCGAGGCGGGGCACGGGGCAGGAATCGAAGGCCGGGCTCAGCGGCCGACGGCGGTCTCCCGCGCCACCCGCGACAGCTTCTCGGGGTTGCGGACGTGATGGCGGACGTGACAGGCCCCGGCGTCGATCGTCGTGTCCATGGGGATGCTGACGACCTGACGGAGGGGGATCGGTCCGCCGCAGGCCCCGGACCCTGATCGGCACCGGCCGGACTTCTTCCGCACACCGCCGCAGCCGACGCACTCCCAGGGCCGGGCAGCCGTGGATGCTCATGTCACGCGGCAGGGCCGTCCCGCCGTCCTGCGGAGAGCAGGCGCCGCAACCAGGCGGCAGGCCGCCCGCGCGGGCCGTTGCTGTTCCCGGTGCTGCGGACCTCGTACGGGGGCACGGCAGCCGCGACAAGCGCATGGCCGCTCACGGCCAGCAGAACCGGGGCGGGCTGCGGCGACGCATGACGAGTGGGACGCACGGATTCGTAAGGGGGCATGGCCTCTACGCTCGCGTGGCGGACCCACCCCGGTCCAACACCTGTCCCGCACCCATTCACGCATTGTGGTTGTCAATGCTGCGGGGGTAGGTTGCCCGGGTGCCCCGCGACTTCGATCCCCGACTCCTGCGCGCCTTCGTCGCCACGGCCGAGGAACTCCACTTCACCCGTGCCGCCATGCGTCTGTACGTCGCCCAGCAGGCGCTGAGCCGCGACATCCGCCGCCTGGAGGCCGAGCTGGGCGCCGAGCTGTTCGTACGCACCACCCGCCACGTCGGTCTCACCGCCGAGGGCGCGCGGCTCCTGCCGTACGCCCGCCAAGTGCTCACCGCGCACGAGGAGTTCGCCACCGCGGCCTCGGTGCGCGACCAGCGGCCCCTGCTCGTCGACGTCGGCGACCGGGCCGCCACCGGTCACGAAGTGCTGGAGGAGGCCCGGCGCGCCCACCCCGACCTGGAGTTCGTCGCCCGCTTCCACAGCGGTCTCACGGGCGCCGCCCAGGAGATCGTCGACGGCCGCCTCGACGCCGCTTTCGGCCGGTTCGCCGGGCTCGCTCCCGCCGTGGCCGCGCGGCTCTCCCATCTCCCGGCCCGCTACGAGCACATGGCCGTCCTCCTGCCCGAGGACCACGCGCTGTGCGCGTACGACCGCATTCCCCTGAAGGCCCTCTCCGGCCGGACCCTCTACGCCGGGGCGGGCAACCCGGCCACCGCCGAGTGGACCGACCTGGCGACCCGCCTGTTCTCCGAGCACGGCATTGGACTGGCGGAGCCGTTCCCGGAGATCGAGGGCCCGGAAGAGTTCATGCGCATCGTACGGAAACGGGGCTGGTGGGTGCTGGCGAGCACGGAGTTCATCGACGTACCGGGAATGGCACTGCGCCTGCTGTGCGACCCCGTGCCCCTCTCGCCCCTCTCCCTGGTCTGGCGGGCCGGCCTGAGCCACCCGGCCCTGGCAGCGCTGACCGCGACCACACGGCGCCTGGCACGGGAGAACCACTGGCTGGAACTGCCGCCGGACGCGTGGCTCCCGCCGGAGGACAGGGCGGCCATGCGGGAGGGCTCCATCCGTTAGCCGGTCGGGCCCGTCAGAACGCGGAGTGGGCGAACCACCGCTCCAGCAGCTCTTCGTTCCCCGAGGTCACGAAGGTGTCCGCGCCGTGCCGGACCCTGCCGTACACGAGCAGCAGGAGGTCGGCGGCTGCTCCCTCCACGGTGGCGTCGGCCGCGCCTCCCGCAGGGTCCTGCTCTTCGACGCCGAAGCCGTCGGGGCGCAGGCGCACCAGCCAGTCGGTCCCGGTGTCCGTGGTACGGAAGCGGAGGGTCTCGCCGGCGCCCCGCAGCTGGGCCGTCCCGGGGGCGAAGAATGCGGCGAAGGGGAGGTTGACCAGGAACTCGTCCACCCCGTCGGTCGCCAGCACGGGGTCGATCACGGGCCGCTGCCCGAGGGCGAGTTCGGCGTCGACGCGGTGCACCAGGGTCTCGAAGAGCATCCGGCGCATCCAGAACCTCGCGTGCCCGTCGGCGCCCCACACCCACATCGGGGCGTCCGGGTCGATGGTGGCGAACGCCTCGGCGGCCTCGTCCGCGCTCCGGGCCAGCCAGTCCGCGTATCCGTCCTCGTGCTGCGGCAGCCGCAGCTCCACGTCGCGGCTCTCGGGCCGGGTCAGGGCGCCCCGGCGCAGCAGGACGGCGAACCAGCGCTGCACGCTTCCGGTGTGCCTGACCAGGTCGAGCAGGGTCCAGCCGGGGCAGCCGGGCACCGGCGTCGCCAGGTCCGCGCCCCGGGTGAGCGCGACGAGGGCGGCGGTCTCGGCCGCCACGGCGTCGCGGTGGGCGGCGGGGGCCAGGGGTGCGTACGCCTGGGGTGACTGTTCCATGCTGTGCCTGTCGTTCCTGTCGTCGATGTGGTCCATGCCGTTACGCCTTCCCGGTCTCGTCCGCCGCGCAGCTTTGGGTGAGCGCGCCGGGGTCTGTGCCGTCCAGGGTGGCGGTCAGGGTGTTGAGCCGGGTGCGCAGGTCCCTGACCTCGTCCAGGGAGAGACCGGTGGACGAGGCGATGGCGCGCGGCACGGCCAGGGCCTTCGCGCGGAGTGCGACGCCCTCCGCGGTGGGCCTGACGGTGACCGAGCGCTCGTCGTCGGGACTGCGGCGCCGCTCCACGTGACCCGCCAGCTCCAGGCGCTTGAGCAGCGGGGAGAGGGTGCCCGAGTCCAGCCTCAGACGCTCGCCGATCTTCTTGACCGGGAGCTCGCCGTCCTCCCAGAGCACCAGCATCACCAGGTACTGGGGGTAGGTGAGGCCGAGGTCCTTCAGCGCGGTGCGGTAGACGCCGTTCAGGGCGCGCGACGCCGCGTGCAGTGAGAAGCAGATCTGGTGGTCGAGGCGGAGGAAGTCCTCGTCCGTCAAGTCGCCCTCGTCCCGTCCAGCCATCGCGTCTGCCCGTTCCTTCGCCCGTTCCTCTGCCATGAAGGCATCGTACCGTGTGCAACTAAGTTGTGCACAACTCAATTGTGTGCTCTATTTGGTCCAGGGTGTTTCCCCGGACCGACGACCGAAAAGAGATGGACCCCATGGACGCGCTGTACACCGCTGTCGCCACCGCCAACGGCCGCGAGGGTCGCGCCGTCAGCTCCGACGGCCAGATCGACCTGCCGCTCGGCTTCCCGGCCGCTCTCGGCGGCAATGGCCAGGGCACCAACCCCGAGCAGCTCTTCGCCGCCGGATACGCCGCCTGTTTCGCCAGCGCGATGGGCTCCATCGCCCGCCAGGAGAAGCTCGACGTCGCGGACGTCTCGGTGACCGCCGAGGTCAGCATCGGCAAGGACACCGACGGCGGCTTCGGCCTCTCCGTGGTCATGCGGGTCGAGCTGCCCGAGCACCTGGAGGGCGAGGTGGGCCGGACGCTCCTGGAGAAGACCCACGCGTACTGCCCGTACTCCAAGGCCACCCGTGGCAACATCCCCGTCGAGCTCGTCATCGAGTAGGCGTGGCGGCGACCGCCCAGTAGTACGGGATCTACGTCGGCAGGGGGCCGTGCGCGGTTACGGGCCGACCGCGCGCCAGATGTGGTCAGGCAGGGTCCGCGCGGCCTCGCTCAGATCGATGTCTCCGACGGAGAGCCAGCGTCGGGCGACTGCGACGACCGGGCCCATGACGAGGGCCTCGATCACGGGGACGGGGAGCACGGTGAGTTCGCCGGCCTCCGTGTGAGCGCGGATCCAGTGGGCGATCGGTGACAGGCGGGCCTCTTGGGAGTCGCGGATCTCCCTGGCCTGCGCCATGAATGCGTGGTCGACGGTGGCGGAGTGCAGGAGCCGGGCTTCGTCCGGGTGGGCCTGGACGAAGGCCAGGTAGGCCCGGACGGTGGCATCGACTCCGGACCGGGCGCCTGTTGCCGACCGGAGTGCCGCGACGATTTCGTCCAGCAACCGGCCCGTGCACTGCAGGGCCAGTGCGTGGAACACTCCCGAGAGGCTGCCGAAGTGGTGGTAGACGCTTCCGGCGCTGACACCGCTGGCCTTCGTGATCGCGCTAACGGTGAGGCCCGCCTCACCGGACGAGGCGTGGAGGCGAAGTGCGGAGGCCAGGACCTGATCGACGGTGGCTTCCCCACGCTGCTGCTTCGGGCTCATCGGGCGGACATCCTCGGTCTGATCTGAACGCGAAGGACTCCGGGCCCTCGCCACGGACAGCATAGGCCGCACCGATCCCGGTACTCCGGCCCGGTCTTCCGGGCCGCTGTCGTCTACGGCCGTCGGCGGAGGGCCAGTTGGCCGGTCGAGGAACCGTCTGCCCGACCCACGCGCGCTCCTGCAGGGAGACCCACGGGACCGGCGGCCCCTTCGGTGAGGGGCCGCCGGTCCCGTGGTGTCAGGAGCATTCGTGGTGTCAGGAGCAGGTGTAGTGCGCGGGCCCGGAGATCTCGTCCCCGATGAGAGTCTTCTCGTCGTCGCTGATCGCCTTGAGCATGAACCAGTCCGAGACCCCGGACAGCGAGTCGGAGACCACGCCGTCACGCCACAGGATGGACCGCGGCCTCGTATTCGACCCGACGAACGCCAGGCCGCCCACGGTGCCGTTACCGCCGATGGCCTCTGCCGAGAGGGCGCCCTTGGTGATGGTCCTGACCAGCGAACCCTGAGCGTTCCACTCGGCCGCGGCGTAGCTCGTGTCGTTGTCCATGTCGCCGACCACGCGCCCGTCCCGGATCGCCGACGGGGTGCCCATGCCGTTGGCGCCCTGCGCGGCGAGCTTGTGCACCTGACCGTTGAGGTCCGTGACGAAGCCGGCCGAGCCCGCGTACCCGCTGTCGGTGTACCCGACGATCCTGCCCTGCTCGTCCATGTCGGTGGCGGTGACGTTGTGGGCCGCGGGAGTGGGCAGTTCGCGATACGTTCCCGGTGCGTTCGCCGGCCACACCACCAGGAGGTGCTTCGATCCGAGTTCGGCGGTCCCGGCGATGTCACCGGCGTCGTTGATCACATCGGCCGTCGAGTAGACCCAGTTCGGATTGGACGGCAGCACGGTCGTCGTCCCGGTGCGGCTCACCTTCGCGCCCGTGAATTTGTTGTTGGCGCGGACGTTGCCCACCATCAGGCCCGCCGAGTTGACGTCCGACAGACTGGGACCGGTCGCGTCCAGCCGCAGCGCGACCTTTCCGTTGTCCCACAGTGTCCAGCGCTTTTCCTTGTAGCCGTAGGGGAAGTTCGTGCTCCGCGTCCCGGTGACACCGACCCCGTACCGGCCGCCGTCGCTCGCGTACAGCGTGCCGGAAGTCGTGGTGGGCGGCAGCTCCCACGTCGTCTGCCGCCACTGACAGGCCGTCGCTTGTGCCTGAGCCGTACTCACCGGCACGATGCCGAGTGCCGCCGTGAGCGCCGCCGCGGCGAGCACGCATCTCTTCCGTCGATTCGACAAGGGACCAGCCTCTCCTCGCAAGGAATGCACCTTCGACGGCTGAGCCTGGCAGGGCCCTCCGTGCCGTGTGAAGCAGCTTGAGGGAGGACGAAACAACGGTCGGGTGCGGCACCTTCCGGCACCCGGGCGGGACCCTGCGGGAGGGCCGGGGCGGACGCCGGCCCCGCGCCCCGAAAAACGGTGTGGCTCGCTGCACCCCGGCTCTACGATGGCCCGATGCCGTCGATCAAGCAGGTCCAGATCACTTTTGACTGTGCGGAACCGGAGCGCGTCGCGCGCTTCTGGTGCGAGGTCCTGGGGTACGTCGTACCGCCGCCGCCGGAGGGGTTCGGCACTTGGGACGATTACGACCGCTCGCTGCCGACCGAGCGTCAGGGCGCGGGGTTCGTCTGCATGGACCCCTCGGGTGTGGGCCCGCGCATGTACTTCCAGCGGGTTCCCGAGGGCAAGGTCGTCAAGAACCGGGTGCACCTTGATGTGCGGGTCGGCACCGGGCTCGTGGGCGAGGAGCGGGTGGCCGCGCTGGAGGCCGAGTGCGCACGACTGCTCCCGCTCGGTGCGGTACGGGTGCGGCTGCTGCGTGCCGATGAGTTCAACGAGTCGTGCCTGCTGATGCAGGACATCGAGGGCAACGAGTTCTGCCTCGACTGACCCGGCCGACGGGCCGCGAAGGGGGCACTCCCGCGAGCCGACAGCAGTGCTCGGGCCGGCACCGGCCGGGACTGCTCCCTGCCGACGTGCCCCCGGGGGAGCAGTCCCGCCGTGATCTCCTGCTTCGGGTCGGCAGCTCGCCCTCTGCGGGATCCCCTGCATGGGCAACAGCGGCATCGACCTCGCAGCGGACCGCTCCGGCGGCTGATCGCCGTCGGCTGCGACAGCTTTGAGGGCGGTCTCCGCAACCCCGGCGCTTCGACGCGCTGTTCGTCACCGCGCGGATCCTCGGGCCCGCGAGCGCGGATCCTCGGGCCCGCGAGCCGGGGACCGACGTCCTGCCCGGCGTCTCGACAACGACGGTCTCCGTGTCGCCCCGCGCCCCGTGTGCCCGCCTGATTCCGGCGGTGCGTGGCTGAAAAGGGGTCCTTGTCGGACGGTCGGCCAGCTTCACATAATCCAGCAGCGCGTTGACGAGCTCATGCCATTGCTGCGTCGGTGTGTGCTCCCACGTGTCCTTCCGGCTTCACCCCCCACGAAAGGCACTCCGTTGAGAAACGTACTCCAGGCCTTCAAGAGATCCGCCGTCGTCGGTGCCGTCGTCCTCGCCGCCGTCAGCCTCCAGCCCGCCGGGGCCTCCGCGAGCCCGACCCCCGGCACGCAGCCCGTCGTCGGTGGAACGCGCGCCGCCCAGGGCGAGTTCCCCTTCATGGTCCGGCTCTCGATGGGCTGTGGCGGTTCGCTCTACGCCAAGGACATCGTCCTGACCGCCGCCCACTGCGTGGACGGCTCCGGCAACAACACCAGCATCACCGCCACCGGCGGTGTCGTGGACCTCCAGAGCTCCAGCGCGATCAAGGTCAAGTCCACCAAGGTCCTCCAGGCTCCCGGCTACAACGGCAGCGGCAAGGACTGGGCACTCATCAAGCTCGCCAAGCCGATCAACCAGCCCACGCTGAAGATCGCCACCAACACCTCGTACAACTCCGGCACCTTCACCGTCGCAGGCTGGGGTGCCAACCGCGAGGGCGGCTCCCAGCAGCGCTACCTCCTCAAGGCGCAGGTGCCGTTCGTCTCCGACGCCTCGTGCAAGTCCTCGTACAGCGACCTGATCCCCGGCGAGGAGATCTGCGCCGGGTACGCGCAGGGCGGCACCGACACCTGCCAGGGTGACTCGGGCGGCCCGATGTTCCGCAAGGACAACGCGGGCGCGTGGATCCAGGTCGGCGTCGTGAGCTGGGGCAACGGGTGCGCACGGCCGAACTACCCGGGCGTGTACACGGAGGTCTCCACGTTCGCGTCGGCCATCGCCCAGGCCGCGGCGACCCTGTAGCTCCGTGGAGCAGGGCGGAGCGGGGAGGGTGCGCGGACCCCTCCCCGCCCCGCCGTCCGAAGTGCCGATCTCCTTCGCGCGGCATGCACGCCAGGTGGGCGATCGTGCACCCAAGGCTGCCTGTTCGGACCTTCCCGGTCGGCCTCCGCCTCTGTAAAGAGGGACGGAGCCCTGAGAAAGGTCCCGCCATGCACATGAAGGAACAGCCGGAGAAAGGCACTGCTCCGCGACGCGTGCCGACCCCGCCGGAGCAGGCAGCCGCAGCCGTGCAGCCTCACCTGGGGGCCATGTCCCCGGCAGCGCTCATGAGCTTGCAACGTACTGCCGGAAACACGGCGGTGGCACGGATGATCGAGGAGCAGCGGCGCGACACCGGCGCGGACCACGGTCACGAGCAGGCTGTGCAGCGGTCCACGGTGCATGAGCAGGCTGTGCAGCGGTCCACGGTGCATGAGCAGGCCGTGCAGCGGTCCACGGTGCACGACACGCTGAGCTCGGCCGGGCAGCCGCTGGCCGCGCCGCTGCGCACCGAGATGGAGGAGCGGCTGGGCGCGGACTTCGCCGACGTCACCCTGCACACCGGCGCCGGCGCACGGCGCGCCGCGGCCGAGGTGGGCGCCCGTGCGTTCACCTCCGGCAACCACGTGGTCATCGGCGACGGCGGGAGCGACAAGCACACCCTGGCGCACGAGCTGATCCACGTCATCCAGCAGCGGCAGGGGCCCGTGGCGGGAACGGACGACGGAACCGGGCTGAAGATCTCGGACCCGTCGGACCGGTTCGAGCGCGAGGCGGAGGCGGGTGCGACCGAGGCCCTGCGCGGGGACGCCCCGCGCACGGCGGAAGCGTCCGCCCCCGCACAGACCGCTGCCCGGACCGGGGCCCGGACCGAGACGCTGCCCGCGCCGGACGGTCCGCTCGCCCCGGTCGGTCCGCTCGCCCCGGTCCAGCGGGTGGAGCGCTCGGCCTCCCGGGCGCACCTCGGTCTGCCCTTCCACAACGCCGAGTTGGAGGAGCAGGGCCCGCACCGGATGGGTGTGCACGGCCGCTTCCTCACCCCCACGCCCGAGCTGACGGACGAGCAGCGACAGGACGGGCGACCGCGCCGGCAGATCACCTCGGAGCAGGCGCAGCAGTACGAGCGGATTCAGCAGGACGTCATCGCGAAGGAGGACGAGCACGGCGCTGACCACTACCCCTTCTTCCACGCTCAGGATCCCCGTATCCGGGTGGCCCAGGACATCTACAAGCACGTCTACTCCCGCCACCACGGGGAGGAGGTGCCGGAGGATTTCCACTTCCTGAGGTATCCGGGGCCGGAGGACACCGACTATGCGAAGTACGGGAAAATGGAGGAGTTCTTCGAGGCGGACATGAAGGAGCACGGGCTGATCGACGACAACATCGTCCCGACCAAGTCCAGCATCATTTCCGCCAACCTGTCCCTCCACGGCGGCCTCAACCATTCGGGTGAGGAGACCTTCCACTATTTCCAGGTCGGAAAGGGCCAGACGGAAATCCCCGTGGCGTCTTTCATCGAGGATTTCCTGACGAAATTCGGTCTGGACGCCAGTGGCGTGGCCGAGATCTACAAAGAAGCCGAAGCGCTCAACGACACCGCAGAGGGCAGCCTGTTCCAGATCCTCGTCCCCAGGGATCTGGCCGACAAGGTCGCCTACGTCGCCCATCCGCACGGTCTGCCGCACGACGACGAGCTCCTCGACGACCTCCACACGCTCGGCCCCATCCGCTACGACAAGCCGACGGCCTCCTCGCTGGAGGAGCCCGACGGCACGAGGTCCGGGCTTCCCGTCAACAACGAGCGGGAAAAGATGAACGACGAGATCACCAGAAACCTCGAAGCGGTCCGCGACGTATGGGACAAGGATGTCGAGGAGCCGTCCCCCGTCCCGGCCAGGGGCACCTTCCCGCCCGGCCCCGGAACCACCGCCGAGCAGGTGGAAGCCGCACGTCCGGAACTTGCCGCGCGTACGGAGCAGCGGCGCCAGTGGCGTCTGAAGCAGCAGGCCACAGAGCTCCACGAACGGACTCTCGACCGGTACCGTAAGGGCGAATACGCACCGACCAGCCACCTCGACGACTACGTGAACGATCCGGAAAAGCTGAGCCATCCGGAACTGCCGCGGCAGCGTGAACTCGTGGGGAAGAACCCCGAACACTTCCAGGGCCAGGGCAAGAAGAGCCGCCACGAAATGATGCGGGTGGCGAACCGGCAGAACTTCATGCAGGCCCGCGTGCTCCTGTCGGAGAAATACATGCTGAATCCCCGCAGCGGGATCAAGATCGTCCGGCACACCACCATGGACGAGGAGAACGCTGCGAAGTACGAGGCCCTCCTCGCGGGCTACGTCGAGAAGCTCTTCGCCAAGAAGGCGGCGAGCCGGCAGGCCCCCGGCGCTTGACGGGCCCGGGGGACACGGGGGGGTGCCCCTATGACTTTGGTCAAGGGGTTGGGGCGGGTTGGGGGTCGTAGAAGGTGCCGTCGCGGAGC
>NZ_JBSGZD010000042.1:0-20985 GCF_053610825.1 Streptomyces sp. NPDC054863
GCGGGGCGCGGGGGGGGGGGGGGGCGCCGGGGGGGGCCGGGCGGGGGGGGGCCGCGGGGCTCCCCCCCCCCCCCCGGACCCCTCTCCTCAAGAAGTCAGCGCGCGGATCGAGTGGTAGACGTCGAAGACCGCGAGGCAGAGGGGCAGCAGTGTGAGCAGGACGCAGGTTTCGGCGATTTCCAGGAAGCGGCCCCAGAACGGGGTGACTCCCTTGCCCGAGACGATCAGGCCCGTCGCCGTGATCAGCGCGGCCGTCGCCGCGATCGCCGCGGTGAGCCAGATCGTACGGATGTCGAGGCCCGTGGTGTCGCCCCCGAGGGCTTCGAGGATCAGGGTCTGCGGCGGGTTCAGGCACAGGCCGAGGCCGAGCAGGACCAGGGCGGCGAGGCCCGCGGCCAGCGCGCAGCCGACCTGGGCCGTGTAGCGGAAGAGGTGGGCGCGCATCAGCATGGCGAGGCCGGTGGCGAAGGCGAGCGCCTGCGCCCAGGTCTCCCCCGAGAAGCCGAGTACGGCGGCGGCGCCCGCGGTGGTGAGCGAGAAGCCGCCCACCAGGCCGACCAGGAGTTCGTGGCCGCGGCGTGCCTGGGCGGCGATGCGGTCGGCGTCGACGGGGCCCTGCGGGGCCGGTTCGGCGCCGGTGCTGTAGTCGCCGACGGTGGTGCGCGGCGGTTCGAAGCCGATGGGCAGGCGGGCGAACCGGGTGGAGAGGCCCGGCAGGAAGGCGAGCGCGCCGACCGCGAACGGCGGCAGCATGGCGGCCGTCTCGACGGGCTTGAGGTCGGTCAGGATCGCCGTGAAGGTGGCGAGGAGGCCGAGCGCGGAGGCGACGGCGAACGCGACGAAGGGCCCGTCGCCGTGCGGCGAGACGATCACCAGGACGACGGCGGCGATCAGCACCGCGGCGCAGGCGAGCAGGAACTGGAGCCGGCCGATGCCCTGACCCGCGGCGAGCGGCAGCAGCCCGGCTCCGGCGACGGCCGCGTGCACGAGCGCGCCGGTGCCCAGGGCGACGGCCGAGGCGCGGTCGTCGTACACCCGGGCGCGTACGCAGGCCAGCGCCAGCAGGAGGGTGCCGGTGACACCGGCCAGGATGCCGGGCAGGCCGTGCATGTCGTGGCGGGGGTCGGCGTTCCACAGGACGAAGGCCAGGAGTACGAGGAGTACGGCGCCGCCGGAGAGGCCCGCGCCACGCGTGAGGCGGTCGTTCCACAGGGTGCGGTCGCGGGCGACGGCGGTGGCCACGGCGTCGGACACGTCGTCGAAGACGGCCGGCGGGAGGGACTCCGAGAAGGGGCGCAGCGAGAGGAGCTCTCCGTCGAGGATGCGCTGCGCGGCCAGGGTGCGGGCGCCGTCCAGGACGGTGCCGTCCCGGCGGACCAGGTGGTAGCCGACGGGGGCGCTCGCGGCGGGGCTCTGGCCGGACAGCCGGAGTATCTCGGGGTGGAGGTCGGCGACGGGGAGGTCGTCGGGGAGGGCCACGTCGATGCGGCCGTCGGGGGCGACGACCGTGACGCGGCAGAAGCCGGTTCCGCTCGTGGCGGTGGTGGTGATCGCGGGGGCCGACCGGCCGTTCGCTCCACCCGGGTGGCCGCCTGTGGCCGTCGGCGCTGAGACCGTCGTACTCAACTTCTGCTCCCGTCGCAGGTTTTCACGATGTGGTCGGGATGGACCGGCCCGTGCGCGTCGTACAGGCGGTACGCCGGAGGCAGGCCGCACACCGGCTTCGCGGCGACCGCGCACCGGAGCGCACACCCACCACAGGCCGGAGTGCACATCGGCCGCACATCCGGGCGCACGCCGACCGCACACGCGGGCGCACACCAGCCGCACACTCAAGCACACGCCCAAGCGCACGCCACCTGCGCACCGGTTGCACCCAGTTGCACACCAGGTGTCCGAAATGACCGCCCACGGTGGAGGATCGACCGACGAATTCCCAGTTGTCCTCAACCGCGCTGTTTGCTCCCGCTGTTCGCGGGTGCGTACTCGCCGGGCGCCACCCTACCGCCGACCCGGCCCCCGGTGCGCAAGTTAGGATCCCCGCGGGCAGAGTCGTCCGTCATGAGCTGCCAGGAGGAACGACTCCGGTCCGGTAGGGGAATTGGGGAGTTGTGAGCCAGATAGTCGTCAAGCGCCCGCCTCGTGCGCTGCCATCCGAAATACCGGGCGAGCAGGTGCATTTGCAACCGCCGCCGGAATTGCCGCGCGGTCAGCAGGAGGGCGCGCTGATGCAGATCCTCCCCATGCTGGGCATGGGCGGATCGGTGGTGTTCTTCTTCATGACCCCGAATCCGATCATGAAGATCATGGGCATGGTGATGGTCGCGGCGACCGTCGGCATGGCGGTCGCGATGCTGGTGCGGTACCGCCGCGGCACCCAGGGGGAACTCGCCGACCTACGGCGCGACTACCTGAAGTACCTCACCAGGACCCGGCGTACGGTCCTGGAGACCGCCCGGCTCCAGCGGGACGCGCAGTACTACCTGCACCCCTCCCCCGAGCAGCTGTGGGCGCTGGTCGCCGAGGGCAGCCGGGTCTGGGAGCGGCGGCCTGCCGATCCGGACTTCGGGCAGGTGCGGGTCGGTCTCGGCAGCCAGCAGCTCGCCACTCCCCTGATCGCGCCGGAGACCGCCCCCGTCGACGAGCTGGAACCGCTCACCGCCGGGGCGATGCAGCAGTTCCTGAACGTGCACAGCACGCTGGACGGGCTGCCGATGGCGGTCTCGCTGCGGGCGTTCTACCACCTGACGGTGAGCGGCGAGGCGGAGGGCGTACGGTCCACCGCGCGCGCCGTCGTGGGTTCGCTCGCCGCGCTGCACTCCCCCGAGGACCTGGTGATCGCCGTCGCCACGGACCGGCTCCGCGCTCCCGAGTGGGAGTGGGCGAAGTGGCTGCCGCACGCACAGGTCCCGGGCGACGGGGACGGGGCGGGCAGCCGCCGCCTGGTCGCCACCGGTGTCCTGGAGCTGGAGGACCTCCTGGCAGGGCGGCTCGACGGGCGGCCCAGGTTCCAACCGGGCGGGCAGCCGCTCCTTGAGGAGCCGCACGTCGTCGTGGTGATCGACGGTCTGTCCGTCCCGCCGATGTCGCGGCTGGCCTCCCCCGAGGGGCTGCAGGGCGTCACCGTCGTCGAGGTCGTGCCGGGCGAGATGACCGGGGCACGGGGCGGTCTTTCCGTCGTCGTACGGCCGGACGCGCTGCGTCTGGAGTCCGGGCACGGCATGGTGTACGACGGTGCGCCCGACGGTCTGAGCCGCGAGGCCGCCGAGGCACTGGCCCGGCAGTTGGCCCCGCTGCGGATGGCGTCCGGCGGGGACGACGACGAACCGCTGCTGGCCAATCTGGAGTTCACGGACCTGCTGGGCCTCGGCGACGCGGCGGGCGTGGACGTCGCACGCACCTGGCGGCCACGCTCGCAGGCGGAGCGGCTGCGGGTGCCGATCGGTGTCGGCGAGGACGGCACGCCCGTGATGCTCGACCTCAAGGAGGCGGCGCAGGAGGGCATGGGCCCGCACGGTCTGTGTGTCGGAGCGACGGGTTCCGGAAAGTCGGAGCTGCTGCGCACGCTCGTGCTCGGTCTCGCCGTGACGCACTCCTCCGAGACCCTCAACTTCGTCCTCGCGGACTTCAAGGGCGGTGCGACCTTCGCCGGAATGTCGCAGATGCCGCACGTCGCAGCGGTGATCACCAACCTGGCCGACGACCTGACGCTGGTCGACCGGATGGGCGACTCGATCCGCGGCGAGCTCAACCGCCGGCAGGAGATGCTGCGCGACGCGGGCAACTACGCCAACATCCACGACTACGAGAAGGCGCGCGCCGCGGGCGCCCCGCTCCAGCCGATCCCCTCGCTCGTCCTGGTCATCGACGAGTTCAGCGAGCTGCTCACCGCGATGCCGGACTTCATCGAGATGTTCGTCCAGATCGGCCGCATCGGCCGCTCCCTGGGCGTCCACCTGCTGCTCGCCTCGCAGCGCCTGGAGGAGGGCCGGCTGCGCGGTCTGGAGACGTACCTCTCCTACCGGGTCGGCCTGCGCACCTTCTCCGCCGCCGAGTCGCGGGCGGCCATCGGCGTCCCGGACGCCTACCAGCTCCCCAACGTCCCCGGTTCGGGCTATCTGAAGTTCGGCACGGACGAGATGGTCCGCTTCAAGGCCGCCTACGTGTCGGGGGTCTACCGGACCGGCGCCGAGCGGCCCGCCGCGGGCGGAACCCTCCGGGTGGACCGCGCGCCCGCGCTGTTCACCGCGGCCCCGGTGCCGGTGCGCTATCTGGCGCCGGCCGCGGGTCCCCGCACGGGCGAGGGTGCTCCCGCCCAGGACGACGCGCTCGCCGACACCGTCCTGGACGTGATCGTGCGGCGCCTCGAAGGGCGCGGCGCGGAGGCGCACCGGGTGTGGCTGCCGCCGCTGGACAACCCGCCGACCCTGGACGAACTGCTGCCGGGCCTCGCGGGAGTGCCGGGGCGCGGGCTCACCCAGCCCGGATACGAGGGCGCGGGCCGTCTCGTCGTACCCCTGGGCGTACTGGACAAGCCCTTCGAGCAGCGCCGGGACACCCTCTACCGGGACTTCTCCGGAGCTGCGGGCCACATGCAGATCGTCGGCGGCCCCCAGTCCGGCAAATCGACCCTCCTGCGGACCCTCGTCACGGCGTTCGCCCTCACCCACACCCCGCACGAGGTCCAGTTCTACGGTCTCGACTTCGGCGGCGGCGGCCTCTCGGCGGTCGCCGGACTGCCGCACGTCGGCGGGGTGGCCTCCCGGCTCGACCCGGAGAAGGTGCGCCGTACGGTCTCCGAGGTGTACGGGATCATGGCGCGCCGCGAGGAGTACTTCCGCTCCTCCGGGATCGACTCCATCGCCACGTACCGCAGGATGCGCGAGCGCGGCGAGATATCGGTGGCCGACCAGCCCTGGGGCGACGTCTTCCTGATCCTGGACGGCTGGGGCAACTTCCGTACGGAGTACGAGGGGCTGGAGCAGCTCGTCCTGGAGATCGCGGCGCGCGGTCTCGGCTACGGCATCCACCTGGTCCTCACCGCGTCCCGCTCGATGGAGGTGCGTGCCAACCTCAAGGACCTCCTGATGAACCGCCTGGAGCTGCGGCTCGGCGACGTGATGGACTCCGAGATCGACCGCAAGGTGGCCGTGAACGTGCCGCCCGGCGTGCCGGGGCGCGGCATCGCCCCGGAGAAGCTGCACTTCATGGCGGCGGTGCCGCGCATCGACGGCATCAACTCCGACAGCGAGCTCTCCGACGCGTCGGCCGCGATGAACCGCGAGGTGTCCCGGCACTGGACGGCGCCCGGCGCCCCCGCCGTACGCCTCCTGCCGCGTGAGCTCCCGCTCTCCGCCCTGCCGCACGGCAACGCGCACCCCGAGCGCGGCATCGCCTTCGGCATCGACGAGAACCGTCTGGAGCCGGTCTTCGTCGACTTCGAGCAGGACCCGTTCTTCCTGGTCTTCGGCGAGAGCGAGACGGGCAAGACCAACCTGCTGCGGGCGATGATCAAGCAGCTGACGGAGCGCTACGACCCGTCCGCGTGCCAGTTCTTCGTCATCGACAACCGGCGCGGCCTGCTCGACGTGACCCCGCCCGCCCACCTCGCCGAGTACGTGCCCATGTCCAACAACATGGAGCACCACGTCGACGCGCTGGAGGGCCTGATGAAGCGGCGCACCCCGTCCGCGGACGTCACGGCGCAGCAGTTGCGCGACCGCAGCTGGTGGCAGGGCCCGAACGTGTACGTGTTCGTCGACGACTGGGACCTGGTCGCCACGTCGAGCGGCAACCCGCTCGGCCGGCTCGCCGAACTCCTCCCCTTCGCCAGGGACGTCGGCGTCCGCTTCGTCATCGCCCGCAACACGGCGGGCGCGAGCCGCGCCGCGTACGAACCCTTCATGCAGCGCATGCAGGAACTCGGCGCCCAGGGCGTCGTCCTGTCCGGCGACCCCCACGAGGGCGACGTGCTGCCGGGCGTACGCCCGCGGCCGATGCCGACGGGGCGGGGGATCTTCGTCTCGCGGAGGCGGGGGAAGCCGTTGGTGCAGACGGGGCTGGTGGACGGGTGAGGGAAGCCCGGGCAACCGGGTCCGACAGTGCCTCCGTCACCGCTGCGAAGCGGGAATTCGCCTCCCTGCTGGGCGAGTTCCGGCGGACGGCGGTGCTGGTTCCGCTGGACGCGTACGAGAGCCTGTGGACCGCCGAGTGGGGCGGGGTGCGGTGGATCTGCGCCTTCTCCGACGAGGCGGCGCTCGCCCGGTTCGCGTACGCGCAGGGGGACGCCGGGCGGGAGTGGACGTACCGGACGGTCTACGGCGCGCGGCTGCTGGACGTGATGGTGCCCGCGCTGGGGGTGCCCGCCGGGGTGGCGCTGGACGCGGGCAGCGAGGACGGGGCGCTGTTCCCGCCGGTGACCGGTGTCGTACCGGAAGAAGTCGCGGTGGATCTCGGAGGTGCTCGATGAGCGGGGAACAGCCGGATCTGGATGCGGCGCAGCCCGCACTCGCGTTGATCGCGTCCGGGATCAACGCGGCGCTCGCCGAGCTGAAGGAACAGGGCATGGTCGGCGAGGCGACCATGGGCCGGGGCTTCTCCGAACTCACCCTGTCAGGGTTGCAGTTGGGGCATGCCGGACTGGCGGCGGAGTTCAAGACCTTCTGCGACCGCTGGGAGTGGGGCGTACGGACGCTGATGATGCGCGGCAATGACTTCGCGCTCGGCGTCGGACTGTCGGCGGGCTCCTTCCGCGAGCAGGAGCAGTACGTCAAGGACACCTTCAAGTTCGCCGTGAACGGCATGAACGGCAATCCGCACCTGACCGAGGAGCAGGTCAAGGCGAAGAGCTGGGACGAGATCAGCAGCCAGAACCAGTTCAGCGGCGCCGACTGGAGCCCGGAGTCCTTCCTCAAGGCGAACACCGAGGTGCGGGAGACCTGGCAGAACACCGGTTACGACGTGACCGCCACCAACGCGGACTGGATGGAAAGGACCGGGCTGATCGACGAGGGGCAGCGGGACCAGGCACAGGAGAAGGCCCGCGACGTTTTCGAACCGACCGAGGCCGGGGTCGCCCGGCAGCGCGGTGACGAACCGGAGCAGCCGGGCGCTGCCGGACAGGGTGGGGGCAGTCGCTGATGCCGGACTTCGGGGACGCGTTCGACAAGGTCGTCGGAGGTGCCTACGACAAGGCCCGCGAAGGCGTCGAGTGGGGCAAGGAGAAGCTCGGTGAGGGCGTCGACTGGGCGACGGACAAGGCCGGTGACGGCCTGGACCACATCGGCCAGGGGGCGGTGGGCGACGTCGTCAGGGACTGGGGCGACGGCGTCGCCTCCGACCTGGGCGCCGAGATCCGCGAGCAGCAACTGGGCCAGACCGAGGACCCCACCGAGCTGATCCACGGCAAACCGGCCGAGGTCCGGGCGACGGCGAAGAACCTGCGGGACTTCGGGGCCGCGTTCGGCCGGGTCGGCGCGGGCATGAAGCAGTTGGACTCCAGCCACTGGAAGGGCGTGGCCGCCGATACGTTCCGGCAGAAGTTCGCGCCCCTGCCCACCGACTGGCTGCACGCGGCGGACGCCTGCGGGGACGCGGCGAAGGCCCTGGAGTCGTACGTCACCACGATCACCTGGGCGCAGGGGCAGGCGCGGGAGGCGATCATCCTCCACAAGCAGGGCCAGGAGGCGTCCCGGACGGCTCTCGCCGCTTTCACCAAGAAGGCCGACGCCTACGACGCGGCCCGCAACGACCCCAACCCGCCGCCCCGCCCGGCCCCTTTCGTCGACCCGGGCACCGCCATGACCACCCGCGCGCAGGAGATCCTCGACTCCGCCCGCAGCCAGCGCGACAGCGCCGCCGAGACGGCGAAGAAAGCGGTCACCACGGCCCTCGCCCACGCCCCGAAGGAACCGACGGGCACGGACCGGCTGAAGCTGGACGGCACCGACGCGTTCATGGGGATGAACGTCGAGGCGACACACTTCGCGGGCGGCATCACCAAGGGCGTCATCGGCCTGACGAACTTCGTCCGCAGCGTCAACCCGACCGACCCGTACAACCTCTCCCACCCCGCCGAGTACTACAGGGCCACCAACATGACCCTGGCCGGCCTGGCCACCACCGCGGCCCACCCGGACCGCGCCCTCAAGGGCATGTGGGACACCGCGAAGGCCGACCCGAGCGAGTTCCTGGGCACGCTGGTGCCGGAGCTGATCGGGACCAAGGGCGCGGGGATGGGGCTGAAGGGGGCGAATACGGCGCGCAAGGTGGCGCAGGACATGGGCGGGGCCGGCCCGGACGGTCTCGGCCGGCCGGGCACCGCACGCGAGCCGCTGGAAGCCGACCCGAACGGGCCGACCCGTCCCAAGGCTCCGCTCAAGGACGACCCCACGGACCCGATCGACCTCGCCACCGGCGTGATGTACCTCCCCCAGTGGGACCTCACGCTGCCCGGGACCCTCCCGCTGGCCTTCACCCGCCGAGTGGCCTCCGACTACCGGTCGGGCCGCTGGTTCGGGCCCTCCTGGTCGTCAACCGCCGACCAGCGCCTGGAGATCGACTCCGAGGGCGTCGTCCTCGTCTGCGAGGACGGCCTCCTCCTGCCCTACCCACACCCGGCCCCCGGCGTACCGGTCCTCCCCACCCACGGCCCGGCCCGCCCCCTGGACACGGACGCCGCCGGAAACTACACGGTCACCGACCCGGACACCGGCCGGGTCCAGCACTTCACCACCACCGGTCCCCACCTCGCCCTCCTCACCCAGATCGACGACCGCAACGGCAATTGGATCACCTTCGAGTACACGGAGGAGTCCGTCCCGACCGCCATCGTCGACAGCGCGGGCCGCCACCTGCAACTGACCACCGACCAGGGCCGCATCACCGCCCTGCACCTGGCCGGCGCGGCTGCCGACGGCTCGGACCAGGAGATCGTCCGGTACGGCTACACCGACGGCCACCTCACCTCGGTCACCAATTCCTCCGGCCTCCCCCTCGTCTTCACGTACGACGAGCGCGCCCGTGTCACCTCCTGGACGGACACCAACGACAGACGCTACGACTACGCGTACGACGACCAGGACCGCTGCATCTCCGAGGGCGGCACCGAGGGCCACGTCGCGCTGCGCGTCACGTACGACGACATCGACCCGGAAACGGGTCTGCGCGTCACCACGGCCACCACCGGCTCGGGCGCCGTCCACCGCTACCTGGTCAACGACGCGTCCCAGATCGTCGCCGAGATCGACCCGCTGGGCGCGGTCACCCGCTACGCACGCGACCGGCGCCACAGGCTGCTGTCCCGGACCGATGCGCTGGGAGGCGTGACCCGCTTCGAGCACGACGACGAGACAGGCGCCGTCACGCGAGTGATTCGCCCGGACGGCCGCGAGGCCACCGCCGTGCACAACGCACTCGGACTGCCGGTACGGGTGACGGGACCAGACCGTTTGACGATCCGCCAGGAGTACGACGAGCGAGGCAATCGCACGCTCTTCACCACTCCCTCCGGTACGACCTTCCGCTACACCTACGACGCGGCGGGTCGCCCTCTGTCGGCCACCGATCCTCTGGGGAACACCACCCGCCTCCAATCGGACGCTGCCGGGCTGCCCGTCGAGATCACCGACCCGCTGGGGGCGGTCACCCGTTACGAGCGGGACCTCTTCGGCCGTCCTGTCGCGATCACAGACGCGCTCGGCGCGACAACCCGCCTGGAGTGGACCGTCGAGGGTCAAATGTCCAAACGTACGGACCCAGACGGCTCCACCCAGATGTGGACCTACGACGGCGAGGGAAACTGCACCAGCCATACGAACCCACTTGGCGCCACCTCCCGCTACGAGTACACCCACTTCGACCTCATGTCTGCCCGCACCGGCCCGGACGATGTGCGGTACGAGTTCGAGCACGACTTGGACCTGCGACTGACTCGTGTCCGCAATCCGCAGGGACTGACCTGGGACTACTCCTACGACACGGCGGGCCGTCTCACCACGGAGTCGGACTTCGACGGTCGCCTGCTGCACTACGCGTACGACGCGACAGGCCAGCTCGTCTCGCGTACCGACGGCTTGGGCCAAACGGTCCGCATCGACCGTGACGTTCTGGGCCGCGCGATCTCCAAGACCGTGGACGGCTCGCTCACCACCTACACGTACGACCTCTTCGACCAACTTGCCGAGGTGTCGGGCCCGGACGCCACGGTCTCCTTCCTTCGTGACCGGTATGGGCACCTCAAATCCGAGACGGTGAACGGTCGCACGCTCAGTTACGGCCACGACCAGTTGGGTCGTCGCACATCCCGGCGCACTCCTTCCGGTTCGGTCAGCTCATGGGCGTACGACTCGACAGGCCGTCGCACCACACTCACCGCATCAGGACGCACTCTCGCCTTCGAGTACGACGCAGTCGGCCACGAACTGGCCCGTCATACAGGCGAGACGGTCACGCTCACCACCGCCTACGACGCGCTCGGCCGTCCCACAGAGCAGCAGGTGACGGGTGCGGGCCGCAGCATCCAGCGTCGCGCCTACGCCTACAGGGCCGACGGGAAGCTGACCCGCACCGACGACCAGCTCTCCGGCCCCGCTACGTACACGCTCGACCGTGTCGGCCGGGTCACCACCGTTACCGCACCCTTCTGGCATGAGAGCTACGCGTACGACGCGGCCGGGAACCAAAGTGCGGCCGCCTGGTCCGCCTCCCACCCCGGTCAGGAGTCGACCGGTACCCGTGACTACACCGGCACCACCCTCACCCGCGCCGGCACCGTCCGCTACGAACACGACGCCCTCGGCCGCACCACCCTCCGCCAGAAGCGCCGTCTCTCCCGCAAGCCGGACACCTGGCACTACACCTGGGACGTCGAGAACCGCCTCTCTGCCGTCACCACACCGGACGGCACCCACTGGCGCTACCTCTACGACCCGCTCGGCCGCCGTACAGCCAAGCAGCGTCTCGCTCCTGACGGTGACGTCCTGGAGCAAACGGACTTCACCTGGGACGGCACCACCCTCTGCGAACAGACCACGACGTCCACCACCCTCTCGAACCGCCTGACCCTCACCTGGGACCACAAGGGCCTCCACCCCCTCACCCAGACCGAGCGCATCACCGCCGACGACACCACCCAGACCGAGATCGACGAACGCTTCTTCAGCATCGTCACGGATCTGGTGGGCACGCCGCGCGAACTGATCGACGAGCAGGGCGACATAGCCTGGCGGGCCCGGAGCGCGCTGTGGGGAACCACCACGTGGCCGACCACCAGCACCACGTACACACCCCTGCGCTTCCCAGGGCAGTACTTCGACCCGGAGACGGGGCTGCATTACAACTTCCACCGTCACTACGATCCGGAGACCGCCCGCTACCTGTCGCCAGACCCTCTGGGGCTGGCCCCGTCGCCCAACCCTGTCGGCTATGTCGGCAACCCGCTCCGTCAGTCGGACTCCTCAGGTCTAGCACCCGATCAGTATCGTGATAAATACGATTTCCGGGAGCCCAACCCGAACCATCCACCGGACCCTGTCGCCTCCGATGTGATGCTCCGAGCACCGCGGGGCGGAAACATCGATTGCTCCGAGATCGCGGCCTACATACTCAGAGAAACGGAGGGCGGGAAAGTAGTCAACTTCACGGCACGGGATGGCTCGGACCTCACCATTCCCGAACGTGGCGGCGTCGAAGAACCATACCGTTACCACGAGGTCTACACGGACGGTAAGTACGTCTACGACCCTGCGTTGAGAGATGCTCCCGTCCCATACGGAGATTACGAGCGAGTTATCAGACTCCTGAACCCCGGAAAGAAGCTGATCACAGGTAACGGTTCCTACGACGGCCCACTTTGGTGATCCAGAAGTCGGGCGACCCAGAATAGAGATCTCCGAAAAAGATCGTGAAGGACTCATGCGAATGACTGACCAGAGATGACTGAACGCAGCGAATACGCGGGAAGAGTTCTCAGCAGGTTTGGAAAACTCGAATGGTTCAGATGCGGCGGAGACCTACACTCCATGGGATATCAGCAGATGTCCAACCTGGGACTCCGCTACGCCTCACCACCACCTGATTTGGAAGAAACACTCCGACAAGTCGTCGAAGAAACACCGACACAAGTGGAATGGACACTGGATACCTCACGAAGAAACTGGGTACTGTTCCCATCACGAATTTTCGAGGAATCCGGTGGAGTGAACTCACCTGACTTCCAAGAGGTAAAGTCTCGCATCATCCACACCGATCAAGATTTCTGCATCGCAGCATTTCAAGATCTCAGCAAGATTCTTCAGCGACTGGAAACCCTTCCATACCCATGAGGGGTACAGAAGACTCCAATCACGAGAATCTCCTGCAGATTCACTCAGCTGAGAATTGGATACCCCGTGGACGTCTCGCCCCTGCTCCGTGAGGTTGCGGAGCGCGAGCGGTCCATCTCACCCCGTGGGCAAGGGTACTGACCGATCTACGTCTGCCGGACCGCGCCGCCCACTACGACCGGCTCGCGGCGAGTCCCACTCAGTGGTTGCCGAGTTCTCCGTAGAGGACTGCGCGCTCCGGCCGAAAGCGTCTTGAACACCAGACTGCCTGAAATGAGGAGGACACCGTGATGACCGCTGGCCTCCCTGTGCGGAACATGGAGTATCTGGCTCCGCTGTACGGCGCCGAGCTACCTGTCCTGGATCGCGTACGAGTGCGCTCGGTCCAGCTCAACTGGCGCGGACCGGACCTCACTCTGCGTCTGGATCTTCCTGACGCTCCCCTGCCGCTGCCGCAGGAATGGGCGGAGGCCGGAGTCGATGCGGTCCAGTGCCACCTGGTGTTCCTGGGCGTGGAGGACCTCTCGCTCAGTGATTGGGACCCGCCCGTCACAGCCCGGCTGTCCGTTTCCCCACCGGATGCCAAGCACAGGATCAAGGTGGTTGCCGAGACGCCGGAGAACGGTATCTTCTTGGAGTTCAGCAGCTTCTCTGACGTGCTGGCACGCCACTTGAGCGGGTTCCGTCGACGTCCTGACGGCACGGACAGCGGTCCCCATCTCTTCAAGGGCGGGACTGACAGCCGGCTCTACGCCACCGTTCCGGAGCCTCACGTGAGGATCTTCCATGAGCGCTGACGAGGTGACGTCGGTGTCAGGATCTCCTTGGTCCATCCTGGCCGACTCGGCTGTGCTCAGCGACTGCGATCTCTCCTACGTCCAGATTGATGAGCGGCAGAGCACGGTGGTTCTCGGATTCGGTGTTCAGGACGGCGAGAGCAGATCCGATCTCATTCCCCGGTTCAAAAGCGACGAGGGCCACAACGCGATGGAGTTCTCACTCGTGTTCACGGGCATGCGAAACCTCACGGTTCGCGGTTGGGGATATCCGGGGTACAAGCAGGTGCGGCTGGAGGCATCTCAAGGGGGCGTCGTAGTGTCCGTGGATGCTCCGGCCTCTTCGCTGTCTTCAAGTTCTTCGCTGTGCTTCGAGGCGTCTTCCTGCTCCGTGACCCGAGTTCGGTCCTTCCTTGCAAGTTGGGTTGAATGAACGCACTGGCAGGAGCAGGTGGGACGGTTGTTCGTCAGACGCGTCCGGGCGGAGGCTCGCACGCGATCGGCGGGTGTGACGCGTGCATGGGCAAGCCTCTGAGCATGCCGCGCGGTGACGCGCGTAGGGACCGTGGCCTCGATCCGCCTGTGGCTCAAGCCCTGACGAGCCGGTTCGGTCAACCCGCTTCCAGGGCGTCGGCCCGCCGCGTGAGCTCGGCCTGCCCGTGTCCGGCCAGGAGCAGGGGTGCGGACTCAGCGCGCCAAGTACTTGATCTTCTCGAACGGGTAGCCGGCGACGACGATGACGACGAACGCGTACCCCGCGACGACTGCCAGCCCCACCGTGCCGATCCCTCGGCTGCCGTCGCTCAGCAGGACCCGCCCCACCGGCACCAGCGGCGCCAGGCTGAGGATCGCCGCCCCGGTGCACCAGTGCGCGACGAGGCCGTTGGCCCGCTGCCGCAGCGCGGGGTCGCGCTTCACCTCGTCCGGCACTTCGTACCCGACCGTCCGGTCGCAGACCTGTCCGCGGTATCCGGTGCGGGCCGCCAGCGCGGTGACCGCCGCCAGCACGACGAAGCAGCAGAAGACGAAGACGTACGCCATGGAAGCAGCGCCCCAAGTGCCGTTGTCAGCGGATGTACTTGATGATGAAGGCCGCCACCATCGAGACGGCCTTGTTCTTGACCCAGCCCGGCAGGAACTTCCAGACGACGCCGCCGATCTCGCCGCCAAGGCAGCCAATGATCGCATTCTTGACGTACGTCCCCTTGCCGGAGAACTTTCCGTCGGCGACGTCGCTCAGCACAGACGTGGGGATGCTGGCCACGGCGCCCTTGGCGCACCAGGCTGCCGCGCCGATGGCCACGGCGGCGATCGGGAACGCCCTGGGGCGGATCTCCCCGTCGTCGCCCGCACGGCTCATGGCGCCCGAGATCTCGGCCAGCGCCTCCGGGCCCATGCCCGCGCCTCGCCGGCACCTTGCCCGGATCCGGTACCCCAATGCCGCGCGCGGAGAGGCGAGTGGGTGACGGACCCGGCCGTACTGCGCGTACAACCGCCAGCCTCCGCGGACCTCGCGTTGCCCCCGCTCGCCGAGCTGCCCGTTTGCTCTGCTCCTACTGGTTGCTATCGCAGGGCATGCGAGTCCCCTCTGTTACAGAGGAACCACCCTGTCCAGGCAGGACGCGCAGCCAACCCCCTTGCCGAGCAGAGAAATCGCAGACCAGTAGCCACTTCAAGGGCATTGGTGCGCACTTGTCCCACGCATCCCGACTTGCGGCGACTCCTGTTCGCTACTGCGACCACGACGCCGAAGCCTGCCCCAGAACACTGTTGATCAACGGACTATCTTGGGCAGGGTCAGGCTCAAAGAGGGAACTGGGCGAGCGGAGCAGGCGCATGGCGTGGGACGAGTGGCAGCAGCTGAAGTCCGAGGCGGCAGCACAGCCACCGGTCGGGATGCAGCTCAACGCGGACCCGGAGGCGGGTCGTGGGGGCACAGGCGGGGGCGGGGGCGCGCAGGGTGACCTGGCAGCCAAGAACGCCGACCTCGCCGAGGTCGGCGCCAGCGCGTACAAGCTGTTCGAAGGACTGGGAAACCGCGGGCGGGACGCCTGGTCCAGCAGCCAGGGCGCGGCCCGGGACCTGACCACGCAGGGCTTCGCGCTGGGTGGCGGGCTGAATCACGTACAAGAGCGGTGGGAGAAGCAGCTCAAGACGTTGCTCGACGCCTGTGCGCACATCTCCAACCACATGAACTTCACCGAGAAGGTGAACCGGGGCGCCGAACGGCAGGTGCTGGAGGCTGTCAGCGGCATCGCGGTTCTGGACGAGGGATTCGCCGACGGCGGCAAGCGTGAGGGAGACAAGGGCGAGGGGAAGAAGGGCTGATGGACTTCGAGGCACTGTACGGCGGCAACTTCGCCGCGCTGAGCAAGAACATAGGCGACTGGGCGAAGGTCGTCTCGGCCCTCCAGACGCTCGAACAGCAGGCGCGGGACGACATGTCGGCCAAGGCGACGACGGCGAACTGGGCCGGGGTGAACGCCACCGTCTCACGGAAGTTCATCACCAAGACGGCGGGCGAGTTCACGGACGCCCATACCCAGGCGACGTCCATACACAGCATCCTGCGCGATACGCACGACGAACTGGTGGGCTACCGGGACGAGCTCAAGGAGCTCATCCGGCGGAGCGCCGCGAAGAACCTCACGGTGCGCGGCACGGGCGGCGGCGGCTTCACCGTCTCCATGAACATCCACCCGGACCGCGCCGCCAAGGGCACCAAGGTCGCGGACCACTCCCAGCAGGACGTCGACCACCTGCGGGACGACGTGCAGCGCATCCTGAACCGGGCGACGGAGAGCGACGCGAGTGCGGCCCAGGTGCTGCGTGCCCTGGTGGACCAGGCGGAGTACGGATTCTCCGGCACCTCGTACAAGGACCGCGACACCGGCGCCGAGGCGCTGAAGAAGGCGGACGAGGTGGCCGCCCTGATCAAGAAGAAGGGCGACGACCTGTCGGGCGAGGAGTTCGACCGGGTCAATTCGACGCTGCGCAGTTTCCGCGACGACCCGCTCTTCCAGGAACGGTTCGCCACGATTCTGGGCCCCCGGGGCACCCTCGACTTCTGGGCGGACATCGCGGACGGCTCCGACGGCGGCAACCTCCAGCGGTCCCGGCTCAACCAGCTCGGCGACTTCCAGCAGAACCTGAGCACGACCCTCGCCGGCGCGACCCGCTCCGACAGCCCGGCGATGCAGAACTGGGAACGGGAGATGGTGGGCCTCGGCAACGAGCAGATCAAGACCCGGGGCAGCCAGGTGTGGGGCTTCCAGCTGATGAGCAACCTGATGCGGGCCGGTGACTACGACGACAAGTTCCTGAACAGTTACGGGAAGTCCCTCGTCGAGACCGAGAAGAAGATGAGGCTCCCGGGGAACTACTGGAGCGGCGGCACGGGCGGTCCGCCGATGCCGAAGATGAACTTCATGGGGGACGAGGAATTCGGCCGCGACCCCATGACGGGATTCATGACTGCGCTCTCCAACAGCCCGGACGCGGCAACCGAGTTCTTCAACAGCAAGGATCCGCAGGACAACGCGGAATGGGTGCTGAAGGAACGCAAGGCTTTTGACGACTCCCCGCTGAAGGACGGCCCGAACAGGGCGCTGGAGGCGACGGGGGCGGCGATGTTCGCGGCGGTGTCGGGGGTCAGCGACCCGGAGACGCAGGGCGTGAATCCCGTACCGCACACGACAGAGCAGGATGCGGCCTTCACGCGCTCCATGGGCATCCTCGCGGGTACGGGCAACGACTTCCCGCCGGAGCTGCGCAAGGACATGGCGTGGGCGATGGGGAATCACGGGGACACGGTGCATCGGGCGATGAGTGCGCCGCTGGAGTACAACTCCCCGCTCGATCGGGGAGATCTCCTGGAGGTGACGAAGCAGGTGTCCCGTAACCAGGAGTCCTACGGGGTGCTCAACGAGCAGATGAACAACGCGATGGCTGCCGAGATCCACAACAACAAGGAACACCCCGGCGAGAGCCTCCGCAGCGCGGGTGCGACGGTCGGCTTCCTGGAGGAAGCACGGAAGCTGACGATCAACGCCGAGCAGGACGAGGACCTGCGGGACGTCTCGTGGAAGCAACGGTGGGCCTACCACGCGGTCGGCGGTGCGGCCAACGTCTTCGGCGGTGACATGGCGCAGCGCGGGGTCGACGTGGTCACGGCGTACTGGGCGCAGCAGGAGGGCGACCGGATCGGCGCGGAATCCACGGAGGAGCGACAGGAGAACTCTCAGAAGCGCTCTCAACAGCTGGGGCAGCTGGCAGATCTCTGGCGCAAGGAGAACGGCGAGTGGGCGAAGGGCCAGGAGGAATTCTCCTCCCCCCAGGGCACCTACCGGGTGATCGGCGCCTCCGCGAACGACGGGAACTCAGGCGCGGACCGCGCGGGAGGAGAGCGATGAGCACTCCCCCGCACCGGCGCCGCACGGCCCGGCTGTTGGCGCTCCTCACGTCCTGCGCGGTGCTTGCAGCCGCCACAGCGTGCTCCTCCGGGGGGCGCGACTACAGCATCCCGGCGCGGTTCTGCCACGTACCGATGGGTTCCGACGTCATGGCACCGATGCTCCCCGACGGAGAGAAGCTGGAGGAGGAGCGCCGGGGGAACGTGGAGCACGAGTATCGGGACACCGACTTCGCCCAGAGCAACAAGCCGGTCTACTGCGAACTGCGCGTCGACGGCGAGGACACCGTCTACGTGCAGCTCTCCCGCGGCGAGAAGATCCTCGACCCCACCAAGGATCCGGTCGAGTCGAAGCGGGTGAAGAACCTCGAAGTGGTCAAGGGCCTCCCCTTCGACCTCACCGTGCTGGGCGACCGGACGATCATCATCGACACCCGGTGCAACGGACCGAAATCCACCCGCGTACGCCCGGTCCTCGAATTTTCCTCCGGCGCCGAGAACACCGTCCAACGCCGCAAGGACATCCTCGCGTTCGGCAAGGCGTACACCCTCGCGCTCAAGAAGGAACTGGGGTGCACCGTGTGACCGGCGAGATTCCCGAGGTGGCTATCCGCTTTCGGGAGCATGACTCGGGGTGGACACCTCCCGCGCGTGTCCACCCCGGTCGTACGTGCTGTGCGGCTGCAGAGTCCTAGAAGTTGCCTGCGGCCTTCAGGTCGGCGGACTTGTACTTGCCGACTGCTTCGCTGATCTGCTGGGAGATCTTCTTCAGTGCGTCGTGGATCGCGGCGGCCTGGTTGTTCCAGTCGTCCTGACGAGCCTTGTAGGCCGTCTGCGCCTCACCCTCCCAGAGGGTGGAGTGGCTGGCGACCATCGTCTGGATTTCCTTGAGCTGCGCTTCCAACTTGCCCGACTGCGCCCTGACATGCTCTGCGGCCAGGTCGAGAGAGGCGTAGGTGACGATCATCGAACCGTCTTGCGGGGCGGGCATGGAGTACTCCGGAGTGGTGTGAAGGGAATGGAGGTGAAGCAGGGGCGGGAGCGCCTCAGAACTTGTTGAGGTTCGAGGTCCTGGCCTCGGCCCGGGCGTCGCCGCTGTAGCCGTCCACGACGTCGACGCCGTTGATCGACTGGAGGATCTCGTCCTCGTTGTTGTCCTTGATGGTCCGGGCCGCCTCGATGCCCTCCTGGAACTTCAGGAGGAGCTTGCCTATCGCCACGATCCGGTTGTTGATCTCGGTCTGCTTCTTGTTGAAGGCGCCGGCGCCGATGCCGACCCACTTGCCTTCGAGGTCGTCGAGGGCGCCGTTCAGGCTGTGCAGGGTCTGCTTGACACCACCGAAGTTCCTGGTGAGCGTCTCCTGCGTCTTCTTGAGAGTTACTTCGTCATTGGCTTGCCTGGCAACCATGCGAGTGGCTTCCCTTCGGATCCGTGTGGTGGGTACGAGTTGACGGAGCCGGGGATTCCCCGGCCGTCGGGTGGTGCGGTTCAGTGGGCCGCGCGGCGCCTGCGGATCAGGGCGAAGGCACCGGCGGCGAGGACTAGTGCGGCTGCGGCGATTCCGCCGATGAGGAGGGGGGAGGGGCCGGAGTCGGGGGTGTCCTTGGAGGAGGCGGCGAGGGCGGGGGTCCCGGTGGGTTTGGCGGGCTTGGCCGGGGGTGTGGTGGGGGCGTCGGGGGCAGGGGGGTTGGGATCCACCCCGTGCACGCTGAGTTCTACGTCCGGGTTGCCGGGACTGCCCTTGCCTTCGAGGAGGTGGTCCCGCGGTCGAACGAGGCCATGTCCCCTGTAGGCGTCGCGCTTGCCCGTCACCCAGTTCCGGCTCGCCGTGTCGTACAGGACGCGGAGGACTTGGTTGGGCGTCCAATCCGGGTGCTTGGACCAGATCAAGGCGGCAGAGGCGGAAGCGATTGCTGTGGAAGCGACGAACCCACCCCCGGAGCAGTACCGCTGAAATTTTGCATCGCACCAACGGGGAATCTCAGCTCCGGGAGCCGCGAGATCAACGTCCTCCCCATGCTGGGAGAAGTCCGTCACCTTTCCGTCGCGGCCGGTAGAGGCCACACCGACGACGTCAGCGCTGGCCGCTGGATGCTGAGGCTTGTTCCCCTTCTCGGCATTGTCGCCCGTACCGGCGAACAGCAACTTGCCCTTGCGAGCCGCGTACTCGAAGACGTTGGCTTCACCGAACTTGCTTATACCAATGGGCCACTGGCTACCCACCGAGATATTGATGATCTTCGCGTCACTGTCCGCTGCGGCTTTCACCGCCCGATACAGGGAATCCTCGTTGATCTCGTGACGCTCATCGTGCTTGTACGAGCGAACCTTGAACGGGATGATCTTCGCTCCCGGCGCCAGACCCCGGATCCCACCGCCCTTGCCCGTACCCGCGATCAACTCGGCCGTGGTGGTCCCTTGGCCGTTGGTGTCGTCGGTCTGGGTGTCCGAGCCTTCCATGGTGAAGCGCTTGCCCGGCAGGACCTGCCCCTTCAGCGAGGGCGTGGACGCATGGACACCGGAGTCGATGACAGCGACCTTGATGCCCTCGCCGGTGGAGACCTTCCACATCTCCTCCGCCTTCATCGGACCCAGATACCACTGGTCCGGCGAAGCGTCGGCGGCGACTGCGGCAGGTGCCGCGACAGCGGCGCCGATGCTCCACGCCACTGCTGCGGCCAACACGCAGTGCATGCGCTGCCGCTGCCTTCGGGTCTGGCTGGTTCCTGCCGTCATCCTGGCTTCCGGGCCTTTCGCTGTGCTTGGTCGTACGAGGTCGTGCTCGGCCGTACTCAGTCGATCACCGGAGGGACGGCGTTGCGGCGGCCGGCCGTCCAGGTCTCTTCGTCCTCGGTCAGGTAGTCGGGGCGCTGCGAACCGTCCCGTTCCTCGCGCTCGTTCGCGTTGCGCTGGCTTGCCGGGCCTCGTACGAGTCCGGCTCCGCCCTGGGTGAAGCCGCCGGTACCGGGGCGGCCGGAGGGTGCCGTTCCGGTTCGGGGAGTGCCCACCACACCGTTGGTGCTGGAGGTGGGGCGGCCGGTCGGGCGGGCGGGCGTACCGGAAACAGGGTTCGCTCCGACAGCTCCGCCGGTGGGGATACGACCGGTGGACCCGCGACCCGAGGCGCCGGACTCGCTGCCGACAACCGTGCCGCGCGGAATGCGGGAGCCGGACGAACCGGGAGCGGTGCGTTGCGGATTGCCGCCCATGATTCCGTCCGTACGGCCGCCGGTGCGGCCCATGGGGGGCTGACCGGCAGTGCCAGCCCGACCCATCGGAGGCTGACCACTCGAACCGGAGCGTCCCATCGGGGGCTGACCGGCAGTGCCAGCCCGACCCATCGGAGGCTGACCACCCGTACCAGCCCGACCCATCGGAGGCTGACCACCCGTACCAGCCCGACCCATCGGAGGCTGACCACCCGTACCAGCCCGACCCATCGGAGGCTGACCACCCGTACCAGCCCGACCCATC